>JAQSDS010000219.1 GCA_029946045.1 Rhodoferax sp. | reverse complement strand
TACCAGGCTATGCGGCCCATCAAAGTGGCCAGGTGCTGTCCATGCGCAAGGTGTTGCCGTGGTGGGACTACCGGCAAGCCAAGGCAGCCGCGGGAAGTTGACGATGACACCTGCCCCTAAAATTGGGCATGTCAGCCCTCAGAAGATGGAGACCCCATGACCCCCTTACTCGCGCTGTCCAGCATGATCGACAAGATCACCAGCTGGATCGGCAAACTCAGCATGTGGCTGATCCTGGCCACCACCCTGATCAGCGCCGGCAACGCCATCGTGCGCAAAATATTCAACGTCAGCTCCAACGGCCTGCTTGAAATCCAGTGGTACCTGTTTGCCGCTGTTTTCCTGCTGGGCGCCGGTTATGGTTTCCTGAAAAATTCGCATGTGCGTATTGACTTTGTGGCCACCAAATTGTCGGCGCGCACACGCAACTGGATCGACGTGGTCGGCATCATCGTGGTGCTGTTGCCGTTCTGCATGCTAAGTATTGCGCTGAGTTGGCCGCTGTTTACCAACGCACTGGCCACCGGCGAAATGTCGCAAAACCCTGGCGGCCTGATCCGCTGGCCGGCATACGCCCTGATTCCGCTGGGGTTTTCGCTGCTGGCCTTGCAGGGGCTGTCAGAACTAGTCAAGCGCGTTGCGTTCCTGAGGGGCGTGGGAGTCGATGTGTTGTCGCACGAGGACACCAAATCCACCCAGGAAAAATACCTTGAAGAACTTGAAGCCAATGTTGTGCGCAAACTGGCTGAAGGAAATTAAATGCAGACCACTTTCCTGGCACAGCAGTTCGTGCCGCTCATGTTCTGCGGCCTGTTAGCCTTTTTACTGACCGGCTTTCCGGTCGCGTTCGCCCTGGCTGCGACTGGCCTGGGCTTTGGCTTGGTGGGCATGGAGGCTGGTATTTTCCCGGCGTCGCTGTTTCAGGCCCTGCCGTTGCGCATTTTCGGCATCATGCAAAACGACACGCTGCTGGCGATCCCGTTTTTCACCTTCATGGGCATCATTCTGGAGCGCTCCGGGATGGCCGAGGATTTGCTTGAAACCGTGGGCCAGGTCTTTGGCCCGCTGCGCGGTGGCCTGGCCATTGCCGTGATCCTGGTGGGTGCGCTGCTGGCAGCCACCACCGGTGTCGTCGCGGCAGCGGTGATCTCGATGGGTTTAATCTCCCTACCGATCATGCTGCGCTACGGCTACAACCGAACCATTGCCACGGGTGCCATCACGGCCTCGGGCACGCTGGCGCAAGCGATTCCGCCGTCGCTGGTGCTGATTGTGCTGGCCGACCAACTGGGCCGCTCGGTGGGCGACATGTATGCCGGCGCGCTGTTGCCCGGCCTGCTGCTGGTGGCGTTGTACATCGGGTTTGTGGTCATTGTGGCGCTGGTGAAGCCGGGCTGGGTACCGGCGCTGCCACAGGAAGCCCGTATCTACCGCGAGCCCAACGGCCGCTCGGGCCACCGGTCACTGCTGGTGCTGGTGCTCATTTGTGCAGCGGTTGGCTGGAGCTGGGCCCAGGTCCACGACAGCCTGATGACGCGCTGGCTGGAGCGCAGCACCCCGTCGGCAGGTGACGAAATCGTCATCATGACGCTCACGCTGGCCTCCATCACCGGCCTGGTGCTGGCGCTTTTCAACCGCATCACCAACATGGGCCTGCTGTCACGGCTGGCCGAACAGGTCACGTTTGTGCTGATGCCGCCGCTGATCCTGATCTTCCTGGTGCTGGGCACCATTTTCCTCGGTGTGGCCACCCCCACCGAAGGCGGTGCCATGGGCGCACTCGGCGCCCTGATCCTGGCCATTGGCAAGCGACGCCTGTCCATGCCGCTGCTCAATCAGGCCCTGGAAAACACCGCCAAGCTGGCCTCGTTCGTGCTATTCATCCTGATCGGCTCAACGGTGTTCAGCTTCACCTTCAACGCGGCCGACGGCCACATCTGGGTGGAGCACCTGTTTACCGACATGCCGGGTGGCGGCTGGGGCTTTTTGATTGTGGTCAACATCCTGGTTTTCGTGCTGGGCATGTTCATCGACTTCTTCGAGATTGCCTTCATTGTGCTGCCCTTGCTGGCCCCGGTGGCCGAGAAAATCTTGCCCGGCCTGGTGCCTGGCATGACGCCCGACATGGCCATGATCTGGTTTGGCGTGATCATCGCGATGAACCTGCAAACCTCTTTCCTGACGCCACCCTTTGGCTTCGCCCTGTTTTACCTGCGCAGCGTGGCCGCCAAGTTTGATTACAAGGACCGCGTGACCGGCCAGACCATCAAGGCGGTCAGCACCAACGAGATCTACAAGGGCTCGATCGCATTCATCGTGCTGCAACTCATGATGGTGGCCGTCATCATGATGTTCCCGTCGCTGGTGGTGGGCAACATGGCCAAAGACAAGGGCTTGAGCGACGCCGCCGTGATGGAGCAGCTGCAAACACTCAACGCAGACGCCCCGTATGGTGCCGACGAGTCACCCGCTGATGAAGCAAAACCTGCTGACAACGCGGCACCCACCCTGGCGGCACCGCCGGCACCAGAGCCGCCGCCCGCCCTGGACGAAGAACCAGACCCCATGAAAGCCATGCAGGACGCCCTTGCCAGGGACGCAAAAAAAGCCAAGCCTTGACCTGGCGGCGCCCTGATGCATCGAACCCAAGCTTTGGGCACCCATAAAAAAGCCCCGAACAACAGCCAGGGCTGTTCGGGGCGTTTCAGGCGGGATGAAGATTAGATCTTGACGCCCGCCATGTAGCTGTCAAAACGCATTTCCGAAAAACGCAACCAGAGCAATTGGTCGCGCTGGAAGGCGCGCATGTCCTGGTGAATTTTCTTGAACTCGGGCGACTTGGCTTCGTGCTCGGCAAACACTTCCATGGACGCCTTGAAACCGGCATCCATGAGGTCCTTGGGGAAAGGTTTGAGCTTGGTGCCGTCGGCCACCAGTTTTTTCAGGGCGATCGGGTTGAAGGCGTCGTACTTGGCGGTCATGTCACGCGCTGCCACGGCGGTGGCCACGTCAACCATGGCCTGGAATTCTGCCGGCAGCGCCGCGTAGGCCTTGGTGTTGATGAAGAATTCAAGTTCTGCGCCACCTTCCCACCAGCCGGGGTAATAGTAAAACGGTGCCACCTTGTTGAAGCCCAGCTTCTGGTCATCGTAAGGACCCACGAATTCGGTGGCATCGAGTGTGCCTTTCTCAAGTGCCTGGTAAACCTCACCGGCGGGCATGTTCTGCGACACCACACCCAGCTTTTGCATGGCTTCGCCAAACAAGCCGCCGCCCATGCGCATCTTCAGACCCTTGAGGTCTTTCACGGACTTGATTTCCTTGCGGTACCAGCCGCCCATCTGGGTGCCGGTGTTGCCTGCGCTGCGGCTCTTGATGTTGTACTTGGCATAAAACTCGTCCATCAGCTTGCGGCCGTTGCCGTGCTCCATCCAGGCGTCCATCTGGCGTGCGGTCAGGCCAAAGGGCACCGCACAGCCAAAGGCAAAAATGGGGTCCTTGCCAGTGAAATAATAGGATGCCGTCTGGGCCATTTCGACCGTGCCGTTCTGGATGCCATCGACCACGCCAAACGCAGGCATCAATTCACCACCGGCATGCACCGAGACTTCAAACTTGCCGCCAGACAGGTCCTTGACGGTCTTGGCAAACATCTCGGCACTGCCGAAAATGGTGGGCAAGGACTTGGGAAAGCTTGAAGCCAGACGCCAACGCACATTGGCCCCTTGGGCATGTACGGCCGGTGCCGCGCCTGCGGCCAAAATGCCCGCAATGCCTGCATTTTTAATAAGTGAACGACGATCCATTGATTTGCTCCTGGGGTTGAAAACTGAATTCACAGCCATGCTGCAGGCCACGGCAAAGACGCTTAAGTGTCATCTGATATTCTAAGAAACCCATGACCGGCACGCGGGTGGGTTTACCCTCAAAGAGGATGTTTTGCCTTCACAAAGCTTGCGTCAACGCAAAGCGTTTGCGAATAGCCGCCTCGATACCGGGCGCATCCAGGCCTTCGATGGCCAGCAAGCTCGCCGGATCACCATGCTCGATAAAGGCGTCGCGCAGACCCAGTTGCAGCACCGGTTTGGCAATACCGGCCGCAGCCAGGGCTTCGAGCAGGGCGCTGCCCGCACCGCCCATCAC
>JAQSDS010000218.1 GCA_029946045.1 Rhodoferax sp. | reverse complement strand
CGAAACTGGCGGCTGGCCAAGGCGTAAACCAGGGAGCCCAGCACCACACCGATGGCGCTGGCAATGCCAAAGCTCACGCGCAGGGACTGGTCGGTCCAGAGCATCAGCAGCTCCAGGCTGAAGGCTGTTGGAGCCACAAAGCTGAACGATTCCAGCGTGCGGGTGTTGGTCGCAAAGTAGACCATCTCCATGGTCTCGGGGCTTTCGCCGTGACCCAGGTGACCGGTGAGGTACCAGCCAGCCACGATCAGCAGGCCCAGTACCACAGCCCCCGGCCATTGGACCGGGTTACCACGAAAACGTTTGTTTTTCAGGGCAAAAACCGTCAAACCCAAAGCCAGTACCGACACACTTGCAAGCTGCGCTGACTTGGCCTCCAGGCCGGTCAATTTGGCCAGAATTTGCGGCAGGGTCTGACCCGCCAGGCCCCACTGCGCCAGGTCCAGCGTGACCGGGTCAAGGTAGCTGGCACGCCATTGCCCGAACAGGCCCTTGAGGGTCATGTAAGCCGAAATAGCCACAAACACCAGCACCACCAGCGAACGCAAGCTGCCCGCGCCCAGGCGCACCAGGTTCTTGTTGACACAGCCGGCAGCAATGGTCATGCCAATGCCAAACACCACACCGCCCAGTACCAGCGACAGCCAGGGCAGGCTGGGGCGGACATAAATCGACTTCGACAGGTCAATCAGTCCGAGCTGGTACAACAATTGGGTTCCGAGCATGGCCACCGCGATGGCCAGCAGCCACATGCGCATCCGACCCCAGTGCGCCATATTGACCACGTCCGAGATGGCGCCCATGGTGCAAAAATTGGTCTTGTTGGCCACGGCACCAAAAATGAAGGCCAAGGCGAAGCCGCCCCACACCACCATGCCGCTTAAATCACTGGGCTCAGTCATCAAGACCTCCTGGAACGGGTTGGATTATTTGCCCGGGGCACCGGCCGTGGCCAAGCGCACCATGGTGTTGCGAATCGCCTCAGGCGCATTGATGATGGTCATGAACTGGCCCATGCCCAGGGCCGGCCAGGCCAATGCAATGCGATAACGGGCATACAGGGCGTACACCTTGTTGTCCACAATGAACAGTTCGTAGGGCAGGGCTGCAGGGAAATCGGTACCGATTTTGTTGACCCACCAGCCTTCGCCGTCACTGCTGCTGTTCATAGCAACGCCGAACACCGCCATTTTTTTGTCGGCCATGAGCACCTCATAGACTTGACGGGTGTCGCCCACGCCTTTGGCCATATTGCCCTGCACCGCCTTGAGCGCCTCGTCGAAACTGGCGTAACTGGCGAGTTCACTGTTGGCGGAGTCAAAACGCTCCATGCCAAACATGTAACGGTAGTCGGTCAATTCGGCCTGCGGCACATCGCCGCCAAAACCGGCACCCTCACCCAGCGCCTTGGTCAAGCGCTGCTGCACCGACTTCACGGCCTCCTGGGAGACAGAAAATTTGCCACGCAGGTAAGCCCGGTACCAGTAGTCCGGGTTCATGTAGGACACATTGCCCTCGGGGTCTACACCCACCCGAATGGCCGCCGCCACAATGCTGCTGCTGGGACCATTGGCGCGAATGAACGCCAGCATGGCCGGGTCAGACACCAACAGGCTGGCCCGCCCGGCGACACCTTTGGGGGTGTGCTGCCCGAGCACGCTGAAGCCCTCTGCCTGGAGCTTTTTCTCGACCTGCGCCAACTGAACCGACAACTCTGCAGCAGGCAGTTTGCTGGCATGGGTGTAGGGTGACAGGGCCAGGCTCAGCTGGGCCGCGCACAACAGGGCAGCGCCCAGGAGCAGTCGTTTCATCATTTTGGGAGCGCGGCTTAAATGAACAGGCAGACGTCGGATTCGCCGGCAAATTTCATGAACGTGGCGGCGCCGCCGTATTCCACGTCCTTGATGAACTCGCTGGTCTCGAACTCGAACAGATCCACAGTCATCTGGCAGGCGACAAACTTGACATCAGATTCCAGGCAGATGTCGCGCAGTTCCTGCAACGAGGCCACGCCTTTGGACTTCATCTTGTTTTTCATCATCATGGTCGCCATCGACTCCATGCCCGGCAGCATTTGCACCATCACGGGCATGGGCACAGGCATCGGCATGGCCGGATTGGCCAGCGGACTGATCTTGATGTCATCGAGACTTTTGCGCAGCAACTGCAGCCCGTAAAAGGTGAAAAATATCTGCACATCCCAACCCAGCGCCGCAGCGGTAGAAGCCAGAATGAACGGTGGGTAGGCCATGTCCAGGGTACCCTTGGTGGCGATCAATGCCATTTTTTTAGCTGCCATGCGTACGCTCCAAATAGTTTTTAGGGTATGGTCCGGACTCAGGCTTTCTTGAGAAAGAACACAAACTTGCTGTTCTCACTGCCCTGCTCCAGCAGGTCATTGCCGGTTTGCTCGGCAAAAGCTGCCATGTCGCAGACCGAACCAGGGTCGGTCGAAATCACTTTCAGGACCTGACCCGACGTCATGTCCGCCAGCGCTTTTTTGGTGCGAACAATGGGCAGCGGGCAGGAAAGGCCGGACGCGTCAAATTCTTTATTAAATTCCATGGAATGTCTCCGTTAGTTAATGGCTTGCAGCCGAATATTCATTTCATAACAGCGCCCGCCTCGTGCGGACGAGATGGGCTTGCGACGGTGGGATTTTTGATGACCCGGCCCAAAGCGTCTATCACCGCAAAGGGTGGGGCCGGGTAGCCCATATGGGCTATGCAGCCATAAAGAAGGCGCCGCTCAGACCGAGGCGCCAGTGCTCTTGCGGTCGATTTCGTGGCATACCGCCTCGCAGATCGAAACAATGCGCTGGTCAATGATGCGATAAAAAATTTGCACGCCTTCCCGACGTTTGCCCAAAATGCCGGCTTGATAAAGCGTGTTGAGGTGCTGCGACATGTTGGGCTGCGTGGTATCCACCTGCGTCAAAAGATAGCTCACGTTTTTTTCACCATCACACAGGCAATTGATGATCTTGAGTCGCATGGGTGCCGACATGACACGAAACAGGTCGGCGGCCGCCTCATAGGTCTGATCGGTCTTGACTACTTTTGGCATGTCAGTGGTGGTCGGCTGAAGTGGCATGACGCTGGGTCCTTATCATTCATGTGGCTACGTTGAATTCGGCTTTTTGACGCACTCAAAAAGTGTAGCAAAGCTTTCGAAAAACTGACATGGGTAATTTTACGTTCAAGCCGCGCTCGACCTGAGCGTGCGGCTCAACAGGATCACCGGAATCAGGCCCACCAGCACCAAGGCCAACGACGGCAACGCGGCCTCACCCAAACGCTCGTCGCGCGCCAATTGGTAGGCCACAACTGCCAGGGTGTCGCTGTTAAAGGGTCGCAGCACCAGGGTGGCAGGCAATTCCTTCATGACATCGACAAACACCAGCAACAGGGCCACCGCCGTGGAGCGTTTGAGCAGTGGCCAGTGCACACGCTTCAACAACCCCCATTCACCACTGCCCAGCATGCGTGCCGAATCGTCAAAACTAAGCGGGATCCGGGCATAGCCGCTTTGCACCGATTGCAGCGCCACCGCGCAAAAACGCACCAGGTAGGCCCACACCAGGCCAAAGACCGTGGCCGTCATGAGGTAACCCGCGCCCGTCTCGGGCCATGTGGCCTGCAACCAGCCCACCGGCAGCAACAAGCCCACCACGATCACGGCACCAGGCACGGCATAACCCAGGCCCGCCAGCTGCACCGCCCAGCGCGTGGGTGCATCCGGACGGCGTCGCGCGCTAAAGGCCAGCGCCAAAGCCAGCGCCACCGCCAGTACTGCACTGATCAGCCCCAAACGCACACTGTTCAGTGACCAGCCCAAAAACGAGCCCCAGGACAGCACCGACCAATCGGCCACCAGCGGGCGCAGCATGAACAGCACCGGCAACACAAAACCTGCCAGCACCGGCACCCCGCAGAGCAGCCAGGCCAGCACCAGCCGCCTGCCTGTGAGTTGCAGCGGCCGCGCGTCCATGGACCCGGCCCGGGCACCCCGGCTGGCAGCAAAACGGAGTTTTTGCCGGGAACGGCGCTCAAGAAACAACAGCAAGGCTACCAGGGCGAGCAGCATGGTGGCCAACTGCGCCGCCGCCAGCCGGTTGTCCATTGACGGCCAGGCCTTGTAAATGCCAGC
>JAQSDS010000217.1 GCA_029946045.1 Rhodoferax sp. | reverse complement strand
CGGCTTGATTTTTTGATTGCACGTGTACCAGCCCAGGAAGAAGACCTGAACCTGAGCTACGAAGACCTGTCTGAAGAAACCGAATGTGCTGTGGTGCGTGTTGGCCATCCCATGCTGCACCGCCCTGCTCTCACGCTACAGGACCTCGGCGCCAGTGTCTGGATCCTGTCCCCCCGGGGCAGCATCCTGCGCCACCAGTTCGACATGCTGTTCAGGCGCCACGGCTTGGCGGCACCGATCAACGTGATTGAAACCAACGCCATGTCGGTCATCAAGGCGTTGCTGCAACAAACCGACTACCTGCACTTGATGCCGCTGGAAGTGGCGCGCTATTACGTGGCCTCCGGTGAACTGGCGATTTTGCCGGTGGCGCTGCCCTGCAACATGGAAAGTTTTGGCCTCATCATGCGCTCGGACCATGTGCTGATGCCCGGCGCCAGCCTGTTGCTCGCACATATCCGCAGGGTGGCGTCGAGCCTGTACAGCGGCTAGTCCCCCTGCTTAGCACTCAACGATATTCACCGCCAGCCCGCCGCGGGCGGTTTCCTTGTATTTGGTTTTCATGTCCGCACCGGTCTCGCGCATGGTTTTGATCACCTTGTCCAGGCTCACCACATGCTGGCCGTCGCCCTGCAGCGCCATGCGCGCCGCATTGAGCGCCTTCACCGCCCCCATGGCGTTACGCTCAATACAGGGCACCTGCACCAGACCCCCCACGGGGTCACAGGTCAAGCCCAGGTTGTGCTCCATGCCAATCTCGGCGGCGTTTTCAATTTGCCCGGGACTGCCCCCCATCACGGCCGCCAAGCCAGCGGCCGCCATGGAGCAAGCCACACCGACCTCGCCCTGGCAGCCAACCTCGGCGCCCGAGATCGAGGCATTGAGCTTGTAGAGAATGCCGATGGCCGCAGCGGTCATCAGAAACTCCACGACCCCGTCGTCGCTCGCGTTGGCAATAAAGTTGTCGTAGTAATGCAGCACAGCCGGGATCACCCCGGCAGCGCCGTTGGTAGGTGCCGTGACGACGCGCCCACCGGCAGCGTTCTCTTCGTTGACAGCAAAGGCATAGACGTTGACCCAGTCCAGCACCGACAGCGGATCACTCAGCACCCGTTCCGCGCGGGCCCGCAGTTGCGCCGCCAGTATCGGAGCCCGGCGTTGTACCCGAAACGGGCCCGGCAGCGTCCCCTCGTGTGTCAGTCCCCGCTGCACACATTCGCGCATGGTGCGCCAGAGCAACAGCAACTGGGAGCGAATTTCATCGTCTGTGCGCCAAGTGCGCTCGTTGGCCCACATGATCGCGCTGATCGTCAAGCGATGGCGCTGACACAAGGCCAGCAGTTCGTCGCCCGAGGTGAAGGGATAAGGCACCTGCTGGTAGGCCGTCAGCACCTGGTCATTGCGGGCGCCCACCGTGACAACAAAACCACCGCCCACCGACAGGTACTTGCTTTGACGCAGCAAACGGCCGGTCGCGTCAAAGGCGCTGAACTGCATGCCATTGGGATGCTCGGCCAACGCTTCGCGCCGGTACATCAACAGGTGTTCCTTCTCACAAAAAACGATGGGCTGGCGCGCCAGCAAAACCAGCGTCTGTTGCGCACGCACGGTCTTGATGAGGCCAGGTACCGCATCGATGTCGACGCTATCTGGCGTCTGCCCCATCAGACCGAGCATGATGCCAATGTCGGAGCCGTGGCCCTTGCCGGTCGCGCCCAAGGAGCCATACAACTCGGCCTTGACGCTGGCAGTTTGATCGAGCAGGCCCTCTTTCTCCAGCGCCAGCGCAAACATGGCGGCCGCGCGCATCGGGCCTACCGTGTGCGAGCTGCTGGGGCCAATGCCCACCTTGAACAAATCAAAGACTGATATCGCCATGCCATTCCAACAGAGTGTGTGGTGCCAACGCTCAGGGCAAGCGTGCGCGGTGTTGAGCCAGTGCCATGCCCACAGCGCAGGCAAACATCACCGGCCAGGCCGACATTATCACGCCGCGCCCCTGTGTCGGTCGTGCGCTACCCAGCCGCTCAAAGGTAGCGCGCCGCCATCACATCGAGGTGGATCGGCTTGATTTTGCTGCCCATACCGGCGCAGCCAAAGGCTTCAAAGCGCAGTTTGCAGATGCCCATGGCGGCTTTGCGGGCCGCAATCAGTGACTTGCGCGGGTCGAATTCGCTCGGGTTCTGGGCAAAACTCTGGCGCATGGCACCGGTCATGGCCAGGCGGATGTCGGTGTCGATGTTGACCTTGCGCACACCGCTCTTGATGCCGCGCTGGATCTCTTCCACTGGCACACCGTAGGTTTCTTTCAGATCACCACCGTATTGACGGATGATGGCCAGCCACTCCTGCGGCACCGAGCTTGAGCCGTGCATGACCAGATGGGTGTTGGGAATTTGGGCGTGGATTTGTGCAATGCGGTCGATCGCCAGAATGTCACCGGTAGGCTTGCGCGTGAACTTGTAGGCGCCGTGGCTGGTGCCGATGGCAATGGCCAGCGCATCGACACCGGTTTTTTCCACAAAGTCTTTCGCTTGCACCGGGTCGGTCAGCATTTGGTCATGGCTGAGTTTGCCTTCGGCACCAATACCGTCCTCTTCACCGGCATCACCGGTTTCCAGGCTGCCCAGACAGCCCAGTTCGCCTTCAACCGAGACCCCCACGGCGTGCGCCATCTCGCACACCTTGCGCGTGACATCGACGTTGTATTCATAGCTCGAAGGCGTCTTGCCGTCGGTCATCAAGGAGCCGTCCATCATGACGCTGGTGAAGCCCGAGCGGATCGACTGCTGACACACCGCCGCCGACGTGCCGTGGTCCTGGTGCATCACCACGGGAATGTCGGGGTAGGACTCGACGGCGGCCAGCACCATGTGGCGCAGGTAGGCCTCACCGGCGTACTTGCGGGCGCCAGCACTGGCTTGCAGGATCACCGGGCTGTCGGTGGCTGCGGCGGCTTCCATGATGGCCTGGATCTGCTCCAGGTTGTTGACGTTGAAGGCGGGCACACCATAGCCGTTGTCAGCGGCGTGGTCGAGCATTTGACGAAGTGAAACAAAGGCCATGGTGATCTCCTGGTGGTTTTAAGAAAAAAGGGGGCCCGGCCCATGTATTTCATGGGCTTTCAGGCTTGAATAACAGAGTGATTCGGGGGCACGCGGGCCAGCACCCCCGGCCGGCGTTTAGCCTGCGGCGCGCTTTTGCAAAATCTCGAAGGCCGGCAGGGTCTTGCCTTCCAGCACTTCAAGGAATGCGCCGCCGCCGGTGCTGATGTAGCCTATGTCTTTCTCGATGCCGTACTTGGCAATGGCCGCCAGCGTGTCGCCGCCACCGGCAATGCTGAAGGCGGATGACTCGGCAATGGCATGCGCAATGACCTTGGTGCCGTTCTCGAACGCGGCAAACTCGAACACACCCACCGGGCCGTTCCAGACAATGCTGCCGGCCTTTTTGAGCTGTTCGGCCAGCTTGGCAGCGGTGACCGGGCCGATGTCCAGAATCAGGTCGTCTTCTGCCACGTCGGTGGCTGCCTTGACGGTGGCCACGGCATCGGCGGCAAAGGTTTTGGCGGTGACCACGTCGGTGGGAATGGGGACCTCGGCACCGCGCGCTTTCATGGCTTCGATCACGGCTTTGGCGTCTGCGATCAAACTGGGTTCGGCCAGGCTTTTGCCAATCTTCAAACCCGAAGCCAGCATGAAGGTGTTGGCAATGCCACCGCCGACAATGAGCTGGTCCACATTTTTGGCCAGCGCCTGCAAAATGGTCAGCTTGCTCGACACCTTGGAGCCCGCCACGATGGCCACCAGCGGGCGCTTGGGGTTGGCCAGGGCCAGGTTGATGGCGTCGATTTCGGCGGCCAGCAAGGGGCCGGCACAAGCGATGGGCGCAAACTGGGCAATGCCGTAGGTGGTGCCTTCGGCGCGGTGCGCGGTGCCAAAGGCATCGTGCACAAACACGTCGCACAGGGCAGCAAGTTTTTTGGCGAGTTCAGGGGCGTTTTTCTTTTCGCCCACATTCACGCGGCAGTTTTCCAGCAGCACGATTTGGCCGGGCTGAACAGTCACACCGTCGACCCAGTTGGCCACCAGCGGCACCTCGCGGCCCAGCAGTTCACCGAGTCGTTTGGCCACCGGCGCCAACGAGTCTTCGGGTT
>JAQSDS010000216.1 GCA_029946045.1 Rhodoferax sp. | reverse complement strand
GCCCGGCCTTGGCTGCTGAACGTCAGGTCGGGCAGGGCACCTGCCAAGTCTGCCTCCAGTCCAGACAAGCGACCCTCATCGGGGGCCGTCCCTTGCGTGGCTGGACTGTGACGCCAGGACAGCTGCGGCGCGCGCAGACTGGCGACCACTTGCAGGTTTCGGCCCTGTTGCTGCCAGCCGCCTTGCCAGTGGCCATCAAGCTGGGCCGCACCACGCAAGCTCAGGTCTTGCATGGCGCCAGCTAACGCTGGCCAGCGTTTGAGCCATTGGCTGGCCAGGCTAACATCTGCAATCTTGATGCCCACGGTGCCTTGACCGTCGTGGCTTGCCAGACGGCCATCCACACTGCCCTGCAAGCCGGGCAGACTGAAAGCCAGTTTTCCCTGGCTGGCCTGGGTGCTCAGGTGGTAGCTCATACTGCCCTCCAGGTGCGCGTCTTGCGCGTCGATGACGAGGGTATTCAAGGTCAATTGCGGCGCTGCCCACAGCCCTTGTGCCTGCACCCTCCGCAGGCGCAGCGTGTCCAGACTGGTGGGTGGTGGCTTGGCTTGGCCGGCCTTGACCTGGTCGGGTGCCGCTGCCAGCTGTGCGCTAAAGCTGATGCTGCCGGGGGTTTGTCGGGCCTGTAGCTCGCCGCTCATGGCACTACTGGCCAGGCGGGTGTCGATGGCACCCGGATTGACCCGGTGCAGGCTGGCTTGGCCTTGCCACTGCCCGGCCGCCAGTTGGCCTGAGCCGGTGATGCTGCCGCCAGCGCCAGTGGCGCGCAAGGTTTGCAGCGCCCATTGCGCATGGTCGTAAGCCACATTGGCCTGCAAGCTGTCCAAGGGCAGGCGCTGTTGGTTCCATGGGCCGGGCAAGGTGTTGATCAGCTTGCCCTGGGCCTGCCAAGCGCTGCCGCGCGGCGTCACACTGGCCTCGCCGCTCAGCTGGGTTTGCGGCGCTTGTGACCACAGCGCCGCCAGATTCAAGTTGTGCCATTGGGCCTGGGCCCGAACGATCGGCTGGGCTTGCCAGGGCGAAATTTGGGCCGATACCTCGGCTTGCATGGCTTCCGACAGGACTTGCTGCGGCACCGGATCAGCGGCTGGCACGGGTTTCAGGCGGGCCTGCAGGGCCAGCGTCGCATCCGGGCCGGCCAGTTGCCCTGTGAGTCGTGCCGAAGCTGCCACGTTCAAGGCTTGCTGACTGGAAGGCAAGGTGGTTGGCACCAGACCCTCGGCCTGCAGCGCCAGCGCCATGGGGGCGGCGGCCTGCAATTGGCCATGGATCTGGTATGACCCGGCCGCGATCCGGCCGCGGCCTTGTTCCAGTGTGTGGGTTTGTCCGTCAAACTTGTAGTGGCCGCTGAGTTCGGTGGCTTGCAGTGTGGTGGCGCCGCTCCAGCTGAGGCTGAGCACCTTGAAGGGAACATCTAAGGTGATCGGCAAACCCAAGTCAGCGGGGGCAACGCGCGGGGTGTCTTGTGTGCTGCTGCGCTGGTCCTCAATGGTGAGTGACGCGACGCTTAGCTCACCCAGGCGCAGTTGTTTGTTGAACAGGGGTGCTAGCGTCCAGGCCAGGCCAATGTCCTGCGCTTCCACGCTGAGCTCGCCGCGCTGCCAACGCAACCAGCCAACGTGCCCCCCGGCACGCAGCGAGCCCCGCACGTCTTTGGCTTCCAGCGTTTGCCCAGCCGGCAAAAAACGCTGCAGCCGCGTTAGCAGCGTGGCCAGCGAGCTGTCACTGCCGCTCCACAGCCACAGGGCTGCCGTGAGCGCCAGCGCCGTGAGCAGGGCGGCGGCCAGCAGTTTCAGGATCAGGCGCATGGCGTGCATCAGAATGTAAAGCCGAGGTTCATGTGCAAACGAAAGCGTTGCACGGCGACACCGTAAGCCAGGTCAATCTGCAGTGGTCCCACCGGGCTGTTCCAGCGCGCGCCCACACCCACGCCGAACTTGGCGTCCAGCTCAGACGGCTTGTTGGCCACCGCGCCGAGGTCCACAAACGCCGTGCTTTCCCAGTCGCTGATCCGGCCATTGATGCGGATCGGACGCTGCCACTCGACGCTGCCGGTGGTCAGGTAGCGCCCGGCCGTGGTGCTGCCGTCGGCCAGCGTGACACCGATGTCGTTGAGGCCGTAGCCACGCACGCTGTTGTCGCCCCCGGCCAGGAACAACTGGGTGCTCGGCAGGCTGGCGCTGTCTTTGGCCAGGACCGTACCCGCAGCGGCGCGCAAGGCCAGGCGGCTCGTGCTGGCACGGGTGCTGTCACCCTGACCCAGCCCCACAAAGCCTTGCCAGCGGGTCAGCAGCCGGGTGTAGGTTTCGCGCTGGCTGCCCAGTGTGGTGCCGCCACCCAGCTCGGCGCCCCAGCCCCAGCCGCTGGACGGGAACGGCAGGTTGTCGTAATAGCGCACGGCAAAAGCGTAATTGGCGCTGATGGACTGGGCAATCACCGGCTCGGTGGCGTCAGTGTCGACCGATGCGGCGCGGTCGTACTGCACATACAAGTTGCGGTCGATGCGTTCATGGCTTTGCTTGCGGCCACCGCGCAATTGCTGGCTGGTGACATCGCGCGATCCCAACAGCTGGTTTTGCAGCAGGCCCGACACCGCCCAGCGCCAGTTGTCCGGGTCAGGCGGTGACGTTAACTCGCTGCCGATGGCACGGTTGTCGCGCGCAAGCTGCAATTTGCTGACGGCGCGCCAGCCAATGCCGGGCAACTTGTGGTGGGTGTGCTCGGCTGACAAGCGTGAGCCACTGTCGGTGCTGGCGCCGATACCCAGCACCAGCTTTTGCAGTTGGGCTTCACGCAGCTTGATCTGCACCGGGGCGGCCTCCGGGTCGGCCTGGGTGTCGATCGTGACAAAAGCTGAGTCAAAGTAGCCACTGTCTGTCAGGCGTTGCTGGCTCGCCACCAGTTCGGCCAGGCTGTAAGTGCTGCCTGGGGTCAGGCGAGCCAGGCCTTGTACCAAGTCCTTGTTGTAGCGTTGCAAGCCCTCAATGACCAGATCACCCATGCGGTAGGCCGGCCCCGAGTCCAGCGTGAGTTGCAAATGGGCCTGCCCGGTTTCAGGGTCGATGTCGGCCAGCGAGTCGCTGATGCGCCCAGTGGGAAAGCGCAGAGAAGTGAGCTGGCGCAAGGCCTGCTGTTTGGCTGCATCCCAGGCGCTTTGGGTGAAGCGGTTGCCGGCCGGTAGCGACCAGCTGGCCCGGATCTGGTCGCGCTGGGCTGCAGCCAGAACGTCGTCGGCGATGGCACCGGTGAACTGCATCGTCACCTGGGTGATCCGTGTGGCCTCGCCCGGTGTCACCGTGAGGGTCACCACCGATGGCCTGCCCTGATCGGCCTGGTGCGCCATGGCGATGACCGGTGAAAAATAGCCCAGCGTGCCCACCAGACGGCGTGCATCTTCCTGGGCCTCGCGCAGCAGGCGCACCAGTTCGTCATCGCTCAGGTCGGTGAGCTCGCGGTAGCGCTGCAGCTCCAGATGGCGTGTCAACAGGTCCCGAATGTCATCCGGGGCCTGGATGGTGAGTTCAAAGGCAGCCCTGGCTTGCGCCATGCCGGATTCTTTTGGCGCAGCTTCTTCGGCCGCAGCCCAGGGCACGGCCAGCAGCAGCAACGCCGCCAGGGCAAAGAGTTTCATTTGCTCAGCAGCCGCATGGTGTCCTCCAGCCCCTTGAGGGTGAGCGGGAACATGCGTTGGCTCATGATTTGCTGCACCAGGCTGATGCTTTGGCGGTATTGCCACACGCCTTGCGGTTCGGGGTTGATCCAGGCAAAGCGGGGGAAAGCGCTGGTCAGGCGCCCCAGCCATTCCACACCGGCTTCTTCGTTGTTGTATTCGACGCTGCCACCGGGCTGCAAAATTTCATAGGGGCTCATGGTGGCATCACCAATGAAGATCAGCTTGTAGTCCTTGTTGTACTTGCGAATGATGTCCCAGGTGGCAAATTTCTCGGCATAACGGCGGCGGTTGTTTTTCCACATGAAGTCGTAAACACAATTGTGAAAATAATAAAACTCCAGGTGCTTGAACTCGGACTTGGCCGCCGAAAACATGTCTTCGACCCGCGCAATGTGTTCGTCCATGGTGCCGCCCACGTCCATCAGCTAAAGCACCTTAACGTTGTTGTGGCGCTCGGGTATCATTTTGATGTCCAAATTACCGG
>JAQSDS010000215.1 GCA_029946045.1 Rhodoferax sp. | reverse complement strand
CAAATCCAGGTTTTTTGGGTGAGTTGATTTCATTGACAGGTAAAAAAATTTCGGATTGAATTTTTTCCACATGGTCGGCCGGTGCCGCGCTGGCAATGAAGTCACGCACCGCCTGGGGGCCACCCTGGCCGAGCAGGTCCCGCGCGTCGGTGCCAACTTGGCTTGCTGCAGGTTGCACCGCCAAAGCGAACCCTGTCTCTTTTGCAGCAGCTATAGCCCGCGGAATGGCGCTTGATTTCAGTTTGCCAGTCGCGTCACGGCCGATGTCGTGGTCGGTTGCAATAACGATACATGGAAACACATCGGACAGGCCTGTTTGTTTGACCCATCTGGCGATCACCATCACATTGTTCGACGACAGTGCGCAAAACGCATTACCCGCGCCGCTTTGCTGAATCGCGAGTCCGGTGGCCACCCCTTCGCAGATCACCAGCGGCTTGTTTGGGTCCGCGACGGCCAACCAAGCCTGTATTTGCGCACGCCCATCAATGTCCATGGCTTTGATCAATGCATCAGGCGCCGGAAAAGGCACAAATGCGCCCATAGTTTGGGAGCCTTTGGCCATGATCTTGTCGGTGCTGAACGCGACGTTTGGCATCAAATGTTGCACACCGCACAGTTCCACCGTGTCTGGCCTGCCCTTCGGATCAGGGCGAAACATCGGTGCCATGATCGTGCCAACAAATCTGTGCCCCATGGGGTACACCCGCAACGCTGAGCCATCCAGAACGGCATGGCTTTTGACAAGGTGACGATGGTCCGCTGGTGGACGTTCACCTGCCAGCCATGACTGGTAGGTGTCTCGATTCAAATCCCTGTCGGCCGGACGACATGCAGCCGCTTTCTGTGGGCGTGGCAAAGCAGCTGAAGTCCCGGGCGCTGCAAGATATCCATCCAGGCCCAAATCCCGTCCCGTGACAAACATGGTCTTTTTGCCATCGCTGCTTGGTCTGCCGTCCCGCCAGGGTGGCGGAAGATCGATGTCGTTGCGAAAAGAAAACGCGGTTGCAATGCCGTTGGTGGACACAAGCAACTTGCAGACTGGCTTCTGGTCAGAACCGTCGCAGTAACGCCCGTGCAGCCGAGACGGAATCAGCCCTGCTGCTTGTAACGACGCATCAGCCGCCCGCCGTACCTGTTCAGGGTCATAGGTGCGCAGCTGCCCTGGTACAGACGAAAACTTCGGCATTTTGGTCAGCGCCGCCAGCCCGTCATCCAGGGTCAACTGGTCGATATGGGTCGCCAATGCAGGAGTCGATTTGTTTCCAAGACGGATATCACCAGCGGCCTGCCAAGGCTCGCCCGCTGCCAGCCCTTTTTCTGCATAGCGATGCCACAATTTGAGAGAACCATCACGGGCTACGGACAGCCGTCCTCCGGGAGCGCGGCTGGTTTCACCAGGCAAACGAAATTCGACCAGGTGGTCTCTGATTTTGTGAATGTCACAGCCACGCGCAGTGAGGTAGGCCTCAATTTTCTGGAGTGGGTCCATTGTGAACTCTCACGAATCGAGTCCCATGCGCAAGCCGGGTGCGTGGCCGAGATGCCCATCATTGACCCAATGCGGCTTTCGCCGATCGGCAGCGTGTTGCAAGCGCTTGGAAAAGCTGTTCAATTTGTCTGCCATCCCGACGGGATGTTGCTTGTAGTCAGCCTCGAAACGTTGTTGGGCAGATTGGGCTTCGAAGGCATTGGCAGACAAGCCACCGGTTTCGTTACTGGCTTGACGGCCGTTATTTGCACCGCCATGGCCTGGACTGGCAGATGGATCAAAACGTGGATCGACAAAACCGGGCGCTTGTGTCTCTCCAAAACTCTGAACACCAGTCTTCACGCTCTGCCCGGTGACTGGACTGGCAGAAGGAGAGGGCGCAGCTTTGTCACTGCCAGTGCTGCTTCCATTTCCACGTTCGCCTCCACTGCCCAATCCACTCGCCATACTGACCTGGCCAACCGTAGCAGACCCGCCCGGTGCACCGCTGCCACCACTGCTTCCGCTGCGCATGCCCGCGACCGCACTGGTTTGAAACGGGTTGACTGGGTTGATGGCACCGCTGATGCCACCCCCATAACCGCTGCTGGCAGAAGCGCCACCAATAGCACCCGCAGCCTTTTGAACAGGCAACAAGGCACCCATGGCGCCACCCGCCAGCCCTAAGGCGCGCGTGCCGGCGGCGCTGGCGGCCAGACCCGCGACCACCGGCGCAGCCCCCACCATGCCAGCGGCGGTGCCGGCGCTTTGCAGCGACATCGCCACCGTCCCATTGAGCATCGACCCAGCCAAGCCGGGTGCCATGTAGCCAGTCACACCGTAAAACAGCGAGGCGCCACCCACACCCAAATAGTCGCCAAAGCTGGGGCCTTCCGGATGCGCAGCATAAGACGCCGCAATGGTGTCTTTCAGTGCCTGAGTAAAACTGTCGCCAAAACCGATGATCAAGTAGATGGTGAACAGCTTGACGCCAATGGAGATTGCATAGCCAAAGTATTTTTCAGATAAATTGTGCGTCCAGCGTGACCCGGAAAACCCCAGCATGATCGCGCCACCGCCAATGATCAGGTAGGACTCCACCAGTGTGATGAGCAGCTGGACCGCAATCAGCCCGTACCCAAGAATAATGAAGACGGAGGCCACACCCACAATGATGGAACTCAGCATGAATTTGCCAAGACCCTGGCCGGAGCTCGTCAAGGTGTTGATGATCATGTCGCCGGTACTGGGTGCGGCGTCGTTTGAAAACTGCATCAGGCTGGACGCCACTTGCAGCCCTTGATCAAACACGGACGATGGTGACAAAACCGCCGCGCCACCCACACCAGCGCCGGCCACCTTGAAGGAATCAATGATGGCGGGGATCCACTCGGGCGCTTTGATCAGCACCATGGCAAAAAATGACAGGGACATGACCTTGAACAAGGTCCCCACCATGATCTCGGAGAGCTCGGATTTCTTGAGCGTCAGCTGAATGGCTGACCAGGCGAATTCAAGGGCAGCCAGTCCAAAGAACAAGGTTTTGGCATAACCCAAGGCTGACGACATCCAGCCACCGGATGCGCCTTGGACTTGGCTGACCAGCGTGTCCATCATGCCAGCGGCAGTCGCTACCTGAGAGAGGCAGCACAGCAGCAGAAAAATAGTGACACGCATCGCCGACACCAACATCAGTATTTGCCGGAGTGGTTGCGAAAGAAGTTGCGGTACAACAGCTCGTCTTGGTACTTCTCATTTTCCTGTTTGGCCAATGCATTCAGTCGGGCCTGTTCGGCCGCAATGATGGTGCCGTGCAAGGCTTGCGTTTCATTGACCATGATGCCGGCAATTTGGTTGCCGGCCTGAATCGCCTGCAGGCGACCGGCTGAAGATTGCGATGCGCTCTGAATTTGCTGCAACGCACTTTGCGTTGTTGAAAAATTGTTGGCGTTGAAGCCCAATTGCTGCAATGCAGCGCCAATCTGATTATTCAAACCTTTGTTCCAGTTCACCAGATTTTGCTGTTGATTCGAGAGCAAATTGCCATTGCCGAAGGTGGTTTGCATGTCGGTGATGGAATTGACGGTGGCGTTCACAATGCCCTGGGTGTTTTGAATCGTGCTGACCAGTGACGTCAACCGTCCTGCAATACCGCTCCATGTCTGAATCGGAATGCCAAGCGTGTTCTGGTACATGTTTTGGTACATCTGGATTTGCTGCTGCAGCTGCTCCAAATTGCTGGTGTAGACATTGACCAGCTCGGCGTTGTTCATCCACTGCGTGGATTCCATGGCCCCCACAAATCCGCCGCCACCAGCATGAGCGGTCGGCGTGAACGCAAGAACAGATGCCGCCGCGATAGCAGCGCTGGAAAGCACGTGTTTGGGCTTCATTGAAATTTCCTCGGTGGATCACTGTTGCCACATACCGCCAGCCCGCAAGTTGAGTTTCCCAAGGCCATCAATCGGCCAAGAGGAAGTGGGTAAATCCACGACGCCCGCATGCCGCATTGAGAAACTGTCCACACTGCAACGTGAGTTATCCACAAAATCACGGCATAGCGCATACCCAAACCCACGGCATAGCACATACCGGGACGGCATAGCACATACCAAACCACGGCATAGCGCATACCTAAACACGGCATAGCACATACCAAGATTCAGAAAATATGGTCAGAATATTTAGCTA
>JAQSDS010000214.1 GCA_029946045.1 Rhodoferax sp. | reverse complement strand
GGCCTGAGCACAAGCACCCGCCGTGGTGGCTCAGTACGCCATGTCGTCGGCGCTGATGTTCAGCGTTGATTCCCCAGTCACCCATTTTTATTTGAAAGAGGTCTCATGCAAACAAGCACACGCCCAAAAACATACCCAGAAATCGGAGTCGTCAAGGTCGGTCCAGAAGCCGATGCCATGCAGCGCACGGTCAACGAGTGGTTCGGCCAACGTACCACCTTGCTTTGGGTGCCGATCATTGAAGTGGATGACAACACCACCCCCACCGATGTTCAAACGGCCCACGAGGAGTTCGATGGCGGTTGGTTGATCACGGATATCGACGATCTGCTGACCTTGCCCGATGGCATCAAGGGCTGGCTGCTGCCACTGGACGGCACCGACACCGATGTGGCCTGTGGCCGTTGGGGCAGTCAAATCACTTTCATGTCGATCACCGATCGCATCAGTGGTGCTGACGTCACATTTCGATCTGCCATTGGCGACAACGGCATGCCTTTGGTGCGACCCGAACGCCACTGACACGCCACCGTCAGATTGAAGCCACTTCCCCGCAATACGGCGGGTTTGAGACAAGTTTTACTTGGCTTATGCCCGCCACAGAGCGTTCATGGAGGTCCCAAAACTTCTTTGCTGAAAAGGATTCCAAATGAGCACCCAAACCCTGCGCGTTCAGGTCACGGACACCAACCAGCGTCCACGCGGCGTAATGGCCATCGAGGCGCAATTCGATCACCTTGGTCCCTACCTTGTGCAGCACGATGGCCGCACCTACAGTTTTACCGGCAAATCCGGCACCCATCGCGCCAGCGGCGTGGCCACCCGCGAAATGGCAACGGACTCTGATGCGCGCCTGTGGATCACGCTGGGCGGCACCGCCATTTGGGAGGACTGATGATGACCATCAACCAACCAGCAACGATCACGGCGCAATTGGCGGCGTTGCCAAGCCTGCCGATGCCCGACCTCTGGGTACTGTGGGATCAGCATTTCCCACGACGGCCCAGCCACCGCAATCGCAACTACGTCGAATCCCGGCTGGCGTACCGGATTCAGGAGCTGGCCTACGGGGCGCTGCCTGCAGGCGTTCGCCGCCATCTGGTGGATGCCGGGGCGAAGCACTCGAAGATCAAAACCACGAATAGGTCTACTACTGGGCGCGGCACGCAATTGGTACTGATGCCCGGCACCACCCTGATCCGTGAATGGGACGATCGCGAGTACCGGGTCACCGTCACACCGGCTGGCTTGTACGAATTGGGCGGACATGTGTTCAAAAGCCTGTCGGCGGCGGCGCGGCACATCACCGGCACCCAGTGGAACGGGCCGAAGTTCTTCGGGCTGCGCGATGGCAAGGGAGGTGGTCAATGAACGCGCCCCTTGCTTTACCAACGGCGCCACCCAAGCGCTGCGCGGTGTATTGCCGGGTGTCCAGCGATGAACGGCTGGACCAGTCTTTTAATTCCATCGACGCCCAGAAGGAGGCAGGACGCGCCTTCATTGCCAGTCAGCGGGCAGAGGGCTGGATTCCTGTCAATGATGATTATGACGATGGCGGTTTCTCTGGCGGCAATATGGAGCGCCCTGCCCTGCGCCGCTTGATGGCGGATATTGAGGCTGGTACCGTGAACATCGTGGTCGTCTACAAAATTGACCGGCTGTCACGGTCACTGGCCGATTTCGCCCGGATGGTGGAAACCTTTGACCGCTGCAAGGTGAGTTTCAGCGCCGTGACGCAGCAGATCAATTCGGCCACGTCCATGGGCAGGTTGATGCTCAACGTGCTGCTGTCATTTGCCCAGTTCGAACGCGAAGTCACCGGCGAGCGCATCCGCGACAAGATTGCAGCCAGCAAACGCAAGGGCATGTGGATGGGTGGGCCGGTGCCGCTGGGCTATGACGTATCCAACCGGTTGCTGGTGATCAATGAGGCCGAGGCGGCGCTGGTGCGGCGCATCTTTGATGATTTCATTGCCACCCGCTCCGCCACGCTGATGGTCAGAACCTACGCCGCAGAGGGCGTGGTGACCAAGGCCAAAATGCCGTTCACTAAACAGGCCCTGTACAAACTGCTGCACAACCGGATGTTCCGAGGCGAGATCGTGCACAAGGGACAGCACTTTCCCGGTCAGCATTCGGCCATCATCAGCGAGGTTCAGTGGGATGCCGTGCATACCATTCTGTCCAGTGATGCAAGGGTGCGGCGGCAGGACACCCAGGATCGGGGTGCTGGGCGTGATCCGATTCTGCTGCGCGGCCTGCTGTTCACACCGGACGGTGAGCGGTTGGTGCCCAGCTACACGGTCAAGAACGGCAAGACGTATCGCTATTACGCACCGGCCAAACAACGTCGCTTCGGTGCTTGGGCCAGTCCGCATGGCTCTTTGCCAGCAGCACCCATCGAGGAACTGGTCACGCAGCAGATCGTGGCGGCGCTGTCGGCACCGCACATTGTGCAGTCGGTGTGGGACCGGGTGCGAGAAAACCACCCAGAGATGTCAGAGCCTGAGGTGGTGCTGCCGATGCGGCATCTGGCCACGATGTGGACGCAACTGTTTCCGGTCGAGCAATGCCGACTGGCACAGCTGCTGATCGAGCGGGTGGTGCTGGGTGACGGTGGACTGGAGATCGTCTGGCGTGATCAGGGTTGGCAGGAATTGGCGGGTGAATTGCTGCCCGGAACGATTGGTGCGGAATTGCAGCAATGGGAGGATGCCGTATGAAACCCAGGATTGAGGCCACCGGTGCGCCGTTGGCACGAGAACGCCACGATGGTGGTCTGGTGAAGCTTTCAACCTTCATTCCTTTGAAAATCAGGAAACGTGGTGGCAGCAAGGTGGTGGTGCGCCCCGACGGGGAAACAAACGCACCGGGCAATGTCCGCGCTCAACACGACCAGCCCATGCAAGTGGCACTGACCCGAGCGTTTTACTGGCAGCAGTTGCTTGACGACGGTGTGGTGGCCAGTGGCAGCGACATTGCCAAGCGCGAGGGTTTGCACCATTCGTCGGTCAATGAACTGCTGCGCCTGACGTTGCTGGAGCCTGCCATCATCCAAGCCATTCTGGCCGGGCGGCAGCCACGGTGCATGAGTTTGCTGTGGTTCCAACGCAACCCGCTGCCGACCGATTGGGTGGCTCAGCGGGGCGTGGTGGCGGGGTTTGATGTGTGACTGGTGGTCATGGGTGACAACGAACTGGCCGCTGTAACCCATTGATTTTATTGGGCTCGACGCTGCTACTACCCGCAGGCCAAACAGAGAAAAGAGACAGTCTCTGGGTCGAAAACGCTGGAATTGGAGTGTTCTGGCGATCGCTCACCCGCAGCACTACAGGCCGGAACCCCGCGTGGTGCGGGGGTTTCAGGCAAGAAAAAGGGCTCGGAGATTATCCGAGCCCTTCAATATGGTGGAGCTGGCGGGATTTGAACCCGCGTCCGCAAACCTTCTTCGAACAGTTCTACATGTGTAGCCGTCTGATTTGGATCTCGCTTTTCACATCGCGCAGTGGCACGCTATGCAAATCGCCAGCAACCTATTTTCTCGACCCACCCTAAGTTACCCAAGGCGGGCCCAGCCGAATTAAATTACCCCACAGCCTGGACAGCTTGCGCTACCCTTGCCCAGCCGATCGGCTGACTGTTGTGAGGCTCACGTGCAATTAAGCAGCGAGTGCGAAACGTTCGTCGTTTGCAGTTAGTTTTTTTGAATCTGTTTTACGAGCCCATTCAGCTCGACATGCCCTGCCGCGCGTCCGAATCCACGTCGAAACCAGTGCAGCCCCTGAGTTTGCTATTTTAGGCCGTGCTGGAAAATTGCAAGAGCGGCAACAGCTCATTCACACAATTAATTGTGGCATTTGCGCCCCAACGGCTGGTGTCGGCCTGCGCCCCCAGGTAACCGTAGGTCACCGCCACGGTCGCCATGCCGGCTGCCAGACCGGCCACGATGTCGCGTTCGTCGTCACCCACATACACACAACGGCTGGCATCGACACCCATGCGGCGGGCGGCTTCAAGCAAGGGCGCCGGGTGCGGCTTGGCAAAGGGTGTGGTGTCGCCGCTGACAATGGCGCCAGCTGTTGTAAACAGGGCCATCGAGCCTGTCAACGGCAGGGTGAAGCGCTCAGACTTGTTGGTCACCACGCCCCACTTCACACCTTGAGCGGCAA
>JAQSDS010000213.1 GCA_029946045.1 Rhodoferax sp. | reverse complement strand
GTCTGCTCGCTGGCTTATCGCAGTCAGGATAGCCTGTATCAGAGCGCCGAGGATTACCCTGAGGCCATTCCTATGGCTGAACACGGGGTTTAGGGAGCAATGGAACGCAAAACCGGTTTAAGGAACCTTGGCCCTCTGCAAAATCCGTGACACGGTAGCAGCATGGACGTTGAATAGCCTAGCGGCATCGGCCGCAGTCTTCTGTCCAGAATGAACCAACTGAACGATCTCTTGCTCCTGATGTGTTTTGAGCTTTGGCCGGCGACCGCCAACGCGGCCTTGCTGACGTGCCGCGTCCAAACCGTTGCGCGTGCGTTCTTTCAGCATCGCGCGCTCGAATTCTGCGAAAGACCCTATCATTTGCATCATCATCCGGCCACCGGCCGAAGTGGTGTCAATCGCTTCGGTTAGACTGCGAAAACCAGCACCAGCTTTAGCAATGTTCTCCATCAAGGTCAACACGTCTTTTAGAGACCGCGACAGGCGGTCTAGCTTCCAGACCACCACCACATCCTTCTTGCGCAGCTGCCCTAGCAGTCGGTGAAGCTCTGGCCTGTTCCATCGACCCCCCGAGGCTTTTTCGTTGAAAATCAGCTCACAGCCGGCGGATTCTAGCGCGGCAATCTGGGCTGCAGTGTCTTGATCTTGGGTCGAGACCCGGGCATAACCGATGAACATTGTTGCACAAACCTCTTGCGTATGTGGCTCATTGTGCAATATATTTATGCACTGCGCAACCCCCTAATTTACTGTCGCGCAGGGTTTGTTGCACAAACGAACGTTTATGCAACATGCCAAAAGGTGGAATTGAATGCCAGTCCAGTTCCTGACTCCTGAACAGCGCGCCAGTTATGGCCGCTATGTTGGCGATCCAAGTCCCGATGAACTGACCCGTTATTTTCATCTGGATGACGCTGACCACGCGGTGATCGGCATCAAACGTGGCGACCACAGTCGGCTTGGGTTCGCGCTACAGCTTACCACGGCCCGCTTCCTGGGCACCTTTCTCGAAGACCCTGTGGACGTCCCCGGCGGGGTGCTGCAAACGCTGGTGCGGCAATTGGGGGTCACGAATCTCGATCAACTGCCCCAGTATCGCACGGCAGAGCAGCGATGGGACCACATGACGGAGATTCGGCTGCGATACGGTTTCCGCGATTGGGTGGACCCTGCAGTCGGCTTCCGCATGAGTCGGTGGCTCTTTGCCTTGTGTTGGACTGGCACCGATCGGCCAGGCGTCCTTTTTGATCGCGCAACGACCTGGTTGTTAGCGCACAGAGTAATTCTGCCTGGCTGCACGACCCTCGAACGCTTCGTGGCCCGCCTACGCAACCGCGTCGAGAATCGGTTGTGGAAGCTTCTCGGGCGGGGCATTACCGACGAGCAACGGGCTCGCCTGGAAGACTTGCTAACGGTCACACCGGAAGGCCGCAGCTCATGGCTCGACAAATTGCGGTCAGGACCCGTGCGCGTCAGCGGGCCCGCCCTCGTCCACGCGATCCGGCGTCTGCAGACCGTGCGCGATTTGGGAATCAAGCTGCCTGCGACCGGTGTTCCACCTAGCAGGCTAGCTTCGCTGGCTCGCTTTGCCGGCACCGCGAAGGTCACTGCCATCGGGCGCTTGCCGCCCGTACGCCGCTTGGCCACTCTGGTCGCCTTCATCCACTGCCTGGAGGCGACCGCGCAGGACGACGTGATCGAGGTGCTTGACATGTTGCTCCAAGAATTCTTCAACAATGCCGTCAAAGCAGACAAGAAGGCGCGGTTACGTGGAATCAAGGATCTCGACCAGGCCGCCACCTTGTTGGCAACGGCCTGTAGAACTTTGCTCGATCCGGAGCTTGCTGATAGCGACCTGCGTTCCACCGTGTTCGCCCTGGTTCCGCGCGAGGAGTTGACACAGGCTCTGGCGAGCGTCGAAGCACTGGTGCGGCCGCCGGATGATGTTTATTACATCGAGCTGGAAGCACGCTATCGTGCGGTGAGAATCTTCCTGCCAACCCTTCTGCAGCATATTCGCTTCGGTTTCAGCCCAGCGGGCGAAGCTGTAGTCGCTGGCTTCGATTGGCTGCGTACTCACGAGCTCCGAACCAAGCCGGAACCGCCAGCACCACTAGATGTGATAACCAAGCCATGGCAGCGCTATGTTTTGCGCGAAGACGGGGGCGTCGATCCGCGTGCTTACACATTCTGTGTGCTCGATGGATTGCGCACGAAGCTGCGTCGTCGGGATGTCTTCGTCAGTCCGAGTTGGCGTTATGCTGATCCGCGTGCAGGTTTGCTTGCTGGGGCGGAATGGGAAACCACGCGATCCATGATTTGCCGCAGCCTTGGACTGTCGCCTGACCCAGCACCAACCTTGGCAGCGCTAAGCAAGGAATTGGACGAGACCTATCGCGCGGTCGCCGCGCGCCTGCCCGACAACCCAGCGGTACGATTCGAGACGGTGGGCGACAAAAAAGAACTGGTCTTGAGTCCACTGGATAAATTGGAAGAACCAGCTTCACTGGTGGCACTGCGGGAGGCGGTTGTTTCCAGGCTGCCAGAAGTCGATCTGCCGGAAATTCTGCTGGAGATATCTGCCCGCACTGGCTTCACTAACGCCTTCACCCACCTCACCGAGCGCACTGCCCGGGCAAAAGATCTGACCACCAGCCTGTGTGCAGTGTTGCTGGCCGAGGCCTGCAACACTGGGCCTGAACCGTTGATTCGTGATGACATTCCAGCCCTACGACGTGATCGGCTGGCCTGGGTCATTCAAAATTACCTGCGCGACGACACCCACGTCGCGGCCAATCACATACTGGTGGCCGCGCAAAGCCAGGTCGAGTTGGCGCAGGCCTTGGGCGGTGGTGACGTGGCTTCGGCCGATGGGCTGCGCTTTGTAGTGCCGGTTCGCACCGTCCACGCCGGCTCCAATCCAAAATACTTCGGTTACGGCCGAGGGGTCACTTGGTACAACCTCCTATCCGACCAATGCTCGGGACTGAATGGCATCACCGTGCCTGGCACACTACGCGACAGCCTGATCTTGCTGGCCGTCGTTTTGGAGCAGCAAACTGAACTACAGCCAACGAAAATAATGACCGACACCGGTGCCTACAGCGATGTTGTCTTTGGGCTGTTTCGACTGCTGGGCTACCGCTTCAGCCCGCGCTTGGCCGACATCGGCGGCACGCGCTTTTGGCGCATTGATCCACATGCAGATTATGGTGAGCTCAACGCGATTTCACAGCACCGCGTGCCCCTTAGGCGAATTGAGGCGAACTGGGACGACGTCTTGCGTCTTGTCGGCTCCTTAAAACTAGGCCGAGTTCCAGCCACTGGCATCATGCGCATCTTGCAGGTGAGTGATCAGCCCACGGAATTGGCCCTGGGTCTGGCTGATTTTGGTCGGATTGACAAGACTATCCACATCCTGACCTACATCGATGACCCTAACCGGCGCCGAGGAACCTTGCTACAATTAAACCGCACCGAAGGACGCCACAGCCTGGCTCGCGATATTTTCCACGGTAAGCGCGGCGAGCTACGTCAACGGTACCGGGAAGGGCAAGAAGACCAGTTGGGCGCCCTCGGTCTTGTGCTCAATATCATCGTGTTGTGGAACACAATCTATATGGACGCTGCGCTCGCGCAATTACGGCGAGAAGGTTACCCGGTGCGGGACGAGGATGTCGCGCGGTTGTCGCCCTTTGGTCACGATCACATAAATCTGTTGGGACGCTACACTTTCGCGGTGCCAGAGGCTGTGACTCGAGGTGAGCTGCGACCATTGCGAAATCCCAAGGACGCAGATGCTTAACCCGGTTTTATGTTCCACTGCTCCTAAGCTCGATCCTTAGAAATCCAGGACGGCAGAAATTGAAGAAATTGCTAGCTGATTGGGCTTCTACTAACTTTTTGAATGCTGCCCGAGCGACCTTAAACCGGTTTTGCGTTCCATTGCTCCCTAAACCCCAACACATAGGTCGAGGCGAATACTCGCTCAGCCCCGATGGCCAGCGGGTGGCTTTTGTGTCCATCTACCATGGCAAAAACCAGATTTTCCTGAAGAAATTGAACTCCCAGGAACCGGCCAGCCTGCTCTTTGAACACCCCGAGGGAGCGGGAGAGCCCTGTTTCTCACCCGATGGGCAGAGCCTGGCGTTCACCTCCCAGGAGAACGGGGTGTCTCAGGTCTTCGTTGATACG
>JAQSDS010000212.1 GCA_029946045.1 Rhodoferax sp. | reverse complement strand
GACTCGCCCACCGCCTTGAGGCCCGCAAAGTGGATCACCGCCGTGGCCCCGCTGGCGCGCAAAGCCGCTGTGAGCGCGGCCTGATCGCGGATGTCGCCCTGCACCAGCGTGGGCTGCCTGCCCGTAATGCGCGCCACACGCGCCAGCACTTCGGGGCGGCTGTTGCAAAAGTTGTCAAACACCGTCACATCAAACCCGGCATCGAGCAACTCGACCACCGTATGCGAGCCAATATAGCCCGCGCCACCGGTAACAAAAATCATCATTGCCTTTCTGATTGTTCGATTTATACCAACAAATCGCGCTTGCTCCCGTCATTGCAAGGAACGCAGATTGAAATTAATTGGAATCTGACCCCAATTATTTCCCTTTTGTCAATACAAATGCTGTAATGCTAACCGTCAATGCCGAGACTTTGGTACGGACGGGAAACCGGGGCGATGCATTCGCGGCGGGGGCGCCGCTCCCACAAAGTCAGAGCCACGAAGGCAGGCCCCCTCTGGATCACCATAGCCTACAGAAAACTGCATTGCATCATCAACATTCATACGATCGTATGAAATACATCAAGTGATTGGCTTTACGCTACCGCCATGGACTCATTCATCCCATCTGACCTGCGCCGACAGCGTCAAAAACGCAAGCTCACGCTGGAAGTAGCTTCTGGCCTGGCAGGCATCTCGCCACAGCACCTGTCGGAAATTGAAAGCAGCAAGCCCGACCCGCAGATACAAGGCCAACTTGAATTTGTCATCGCCATCGAACCCGAATTTGACACCGATGAACTTGTCGAATTTGGCCGCTTCTCCCGCAATTGGGAACAAGAAGAAGAGCTGGACCAATTGCTGGACGAGCTCGACACCGGCCAAATCAATGACAAAAAGGCCCTGCTGCGTGCGCAAAAGCTGCGCGCCAAATACCCTGGCAACCTGGAAATCCAGAACTTTACGGCCAACCGCATGTGGGCGCTGGAGATGCGTGACGAAGCCACAGAGGTCTGGAAGCAAGCCTACCAGCAGGGCGCAGCGCTGATCCCCAAACGCTACAAGGGTCAAATCACTTGGGGCCATGTCGACAACCGGTCGTTTTTGCGCATTGCCCACGGCTACCTTCTGGGGCTGCTGCACCAACGCGACGGCAAGGCCGCCCAAGTTGTGGCCGCCAAACTGCTGGCCTGGTGCCCCATGGACAACCTGGGCGTTCGCATGCTGATGGGTGACATTGCCCTGCTGCAGGGTGACACCAAAGCGGCCATGAAGCGCTACCTGGCGGAGTCGCATGAATCACCCGCCCATTGGTACCAGGCCGGGCAAATTGCGTTCAGGGACGGGGGCTACGTCTTGGCCTGCACCTGCATTCGGCGCGGTATTGCAGCCAACCCCTATATTGCCGAGGGGCTCACCGGCCGCACACAATTAAAGGAACACCTGTACTGGCACAGCAGCAGCAAAAACGGCCCTGAATGGGCCGCAGACTACCTCAATGCCCCAGTGTGCGACTGGACGCAAGAGGAACTTGATTTTGTGGACTGGGTGTTCAACTCAGCCGCAGTGCTCAAGGAACGGGCTGAGTTGATGGCGCTGCACGAAGGGCTGACCTACGAGCGGGATCCCGTTAAGCGCCAGGAATTCGGATTCCAGATTGATGGATTCGTTGAGCGCTTGACCGATACGCAATCAAAGCGAATGGTTCAAAAGGTGAAGAATAGATGGGATGTGGCCATCTGGCCTTGGGATCGGCAGGGGTTTCGCCGGCCCTTGCCTCTTTAGTCGCGGTGCCCTCGCCGCGAAGGTAGTGGTCATTGCATTAATTCAGAGGGATCACCGCCTCAAGTTTGAAGGAAGGATATGCCAACCAGCGAGAATGCCCGAGGAATTGTCGTCCAATCGTGTGTGTTTGACCTCTGGCGGTGCCTTGTCTACAAGCGCGACATGCGCAGAATCTGAAACTTTATCCGGGAATATGGCAATGCACTTCCCTGGCCCCATCGTCGACTTATACAAGATGGCTTCAAATCCGGCTGAACGGATTAGTTCCGCCAAAATATGACTGCGTGCAGGCAGCCCGAACTGTGCCGGCTGTATTCGCCAATTGTGCTTCAGGACAGCGTCATAAAGAGCCTGTCCACTCTGGATCATAAGTAGATCAGTCGGCTTCATACGGAGCTTCTTCTTTAGACTCTTGACTCGATCGGGCATTTTGATTTTTTTCAAAACCTTAGCGACTGCATCAAGGTTGCGAGGCTGGGTCATGTCAAAAACGCGGTTCATCCGTCCTTGCAAAATTACCGTTGTATGACTCCGGTCGTGCTGTAGCGCCAACTCCTCTGGCTTCAAACCGTCAATCACTTCAGTTGACTTCAGTTGAAACTTTTCGCGGTAGGCAGTTTCATAGTTTTCAGCAAGGTACAAAGCTGGCCAGGGGCTAAGGGTGCCATAGTCAAGGTCCATCCCCGCATTGAACCGTGATCCAAAGCCCGTCAGGCTTCCAGCGCTTGACAATGGTGCGTTCGTGAATTCATAGTCAACAATCCGAACCCACCCTTGCATTTGCAACGGGCTTGAGTCATGCTGCTGCAACGCTGCAATCAGCTCGGAACGTAAGCGCCGTCGCTCTGGTTCGAGGGCGAAATACAAATTCGCTTCTAGCTCGTCTAGATCCTTTGACAATGCCGTCCAACGATCAACCGACTCACTGCTAAATCGGTCTAGCTCCCTAATCCCCAAAGGCGTGTTAGTTGTCGGGCGCGCCGTGGGAATGACTGGTTTTCTTGGCTTTGCCACCTTAACCAGTCCAATCAGGCGACTTCAAGCTCTGGGGCCTGTGCCCGACTCTTTTCCAGCATCGCGTTGATAATAAATTTGCGCAAACGCTCAAAACGCCCCAATCGAATCATGTCTCGCGGAGAAACGTCGCCAAGCAGTGGGTTCCTGGCTTTGAACCAAGACACCGTCTTATTAGTGTCACCTTGAAAAAACTGCGCCACCAAATTGATGGTGATGGCAATTTCTTCCAGTCTCTCGCGCACCGTCTCTGGCATAGCATCGTCATAACGAACCGACTTCAACGAGACAGATGCCAACTTGGATACATCTTCGTGCTTGAGCCCCAGAAGTTCCCGGACCACTTTAGGTTGAAAGGAATTACCCGCCCCAAAATGGAAGTAGTCCTGCGCAATATTGTCAAACAAGCCGAAACCCGTCGTTGCTTGAGAGCTCGCCGTTGGGATCATAAAAACATCTCATCAAAAATAAAAAAACACGTCAGAACCATAAAAAATACACATTTTTACCAACAATAGACCAACATCCTACCAGCCTTGAAAAAACCGCGCAATCGGTGTCCATGTACCTCACGACACAGATGCATCATTACGGGTCTCCCGATGCAATCAGGGTCTACTGGATTCCAGATTGATGGATTCGTTGAGCGCTTGACCGATACACAATCAAAGCGAATGGTTCAAAAGGTGAAGAATAGATGGGATGTGGCCATCTGGCCTTGGGATCGGCAGGGGTTTCGCCGGCCAATTGTTTCGTGTCGTTGACGGTTCACTCACTGTGTGCCTAAAATGCACACATGTCAAATCCAAAAATATTCAACTGGAGCGCAGAAAAAAACCAGTTGTTGATACAGGAGCGGGGCATCTCGTTTGAGCGTATCGTTTTTGAAATTGCAAGTGGAAACGAACTGGCCGTGCTTGAACACCCCAACCAGGAAAGGTATCCCGGGCAAAAAATTTCAATGGTGCAAGTTGACGACTACGTCTACGCAGTGCCATTCATTGAAACTGACTCTGAAATCTTTCTGAAAACCATCATCCCAAGCCGTAAGGCAACCAAGCAATACCGGAGCAAGCCATGAAAAAAACCATCAAATATGACGATGAAGAGTCGGAGATTTTGAAAGCATGGGAGGCTGGCACGCTCAAACCCGTCAGCGACGCGGCCAAGCAGATCAAGACCCATCAGGCTGCGGCTGAGGCAACTTTTAAAAAAGACCAGCGGCTGAACATTCGTATCTCAAGCCGGGATCTAAGGAATTTACAGGCACGCGCACTTGAAGAGGGTGTGCCCTATCAGACCTTTGCGGCCAGTTTGTTGCATAAGTTCGTCAGTGGTCGTTTGGTAAATCAGCAATAACAGCCTTCGCGGCGGGGGCGCCGCTCCCACAAAAGCCCATCCCACAAAGGCGCCT
>JAQSDS010000211.1 GCA_029946045.1 Rhodoferax sp. | reverse complement strand
TGCCATGGTGTGTCCTTGTTGTGTCTGCCACTAAACGGCCTGGGCAAACAGCATGCCCTTGAGGTTGTCCAGCGCCTTGGCCATGCGCACCACGTCTTCAGACGGAAACTGGCGAATCACCTCACCGCTTTCCTGGTCTACCACCCGAATGATGGCGGCATCAAAGTCGGGGTCCACCTGAAACTGCACGCTGATCGACAGCGCGTCCATCACCCGGTTGATTTCCTGCAGCGACAGTGCGGTTTGTTCGGCACTGAGCCGGGTGGTCTCGGCGGTGTGGGTCTCGGCTACGCGGGCCTCGGTGGCCGACCTGGCGGCCTGCTCACGGCTGGCGGCCACAGACGGAGCCACCGGCTGGCTGGGCTGAAAGCCCTCAGTCGGGCGTATCGGGGTGCTTGAAATCGCCATGGTCGTTCTCCTGTCAAAACCGCTTTCCGTTCAGGCCGGGCAGTGTTGCCGGGCCGGAGTGGAAAGCGCAATCGGGCCAATGCTGTGTTGACCCGATTCGCTTGGCTTGGGGCTTTCGCCTTATGCGCTTATTGCAGCAGCGCCATCACACCCTGGGTGGACTGGTTGGCCTTGGCCAGCACCGAGGTACCGGCCTGTTGCAGAATCTGCGCACGGGTCATGTTGGACACTTCCGTGGCGTAGTCTGCGTCTTCAATGCGTGAGCGTGAAGAAGTCAGGTTGTTGATGGTGGTGCCCAGGTTCGAGATGATCGAGTCAAACCGGTTTTGCACCGCACCCAGAGAACCGCGTTGTTCATCCACCTTAGCCAGTGCAGCGTCAATGGCTTTCAGTGGATCGACCGTATTGGCACCTGCGCCCGCTGCGCCTGGTGTTCCCACTTGTGCGGTGCCAACTATTGCTGCACCACCTGCCAGTGCCGTGTCGGCGGGTGCCGCCCCCAACACATTGAAGTTGCCAGTTGCCGTGCCGCTTACTGTGACGCTGGCAGACACTGCAGCCAGCGCTGTTTTCATAGTTGCTGCGCTGACAGCTGTGTTGGTGAAGTCCGCTGTGATCGTCAGAGTCGTTCCAGAAAAAGCGGCTGAAGGCGCACCCACAGCATCGACATAGTCGACGGTGTAATTGCTTGCTGTGCCCGTGGCCACAGAGGTCAGCGTCAGGCCACCAGCAATCGCTTTTGTACCCGCCGTTGCAGCCGCGTAATCCGAGCTGGCAGCCGCGTAGTCTGAGCTGGCACCAGCCACATTGAAATCGGTCATGCCGAGCGTGCTACTGCTGATTTCAGAAAGTCCGATGGTGACGGCTTCACCGTCTTGCGAGCCCACCTGGATGCTCAGCGAGACAGCGGCTGCTGACAAGACCTTGACGCCGTTGAAGTCTGTTTGTTTGGAAGTGCGATCAATCTCTGACAGACGCTGGGTAATTTCAGCCTGGATCGAGGCCTTGTCGGCTCCAGAATTGGAACCGTTAGCAGATTGCACGGTGAGTTCACGAATACGTTGCAGGTTGTTGTTGACTTCGTTCAAGGCACCTTCTGTGGTTTGCGCCAGCGAGATACCGTCATTGGCATTGCGCTGCGCTTGCGTCAGGCCGCGGATGCTGGCGGTGAAGCGGTTGGCAATGGCCTGGCCGGCGGCATCGTCTTTGGCGCTGTTGATGCGCATACCAGACGACAGCCGCTGAATGGATGTGTTCAGTGCCGATTGCGATTTGCTCAGGTTGTTTTGGGTAAGCAACGAGAGCGTGTTTGTGTTGATGACTTGTCCCATGATGAGCTCCTAATTACAAAGTTGATGAACTCGGCCGTTTGCCGAAACGTTGGGGTTATCCAGTTGTCAGGAGTGCGCCACCGTTATTCAGGTTATCGGCAAGTCTGGGAAAAAGTTTAGACAAATGGGGCATTATTTTTATAAGTTTTTATTTGGCACCAGGCATCTCGTGGGCACGCACCTCAAACGAGGCTGCTGGCAAACCGGCGCAATAGCGTTGCCACATGAGGCGCAGAGCACGCACCAGGCCAGCCCCGGCCAGCGCTGGCTGACCCAGGGCGGAACCCGAAAAGCGTTCGCGCAAGCCAGCCCGCAAACTGGCCAGCGCTGGCCCCTGCTGCGCCCAGTGCAGCCCTTGCTGTACAAAGGCAGCAGCGTCTTCGGCCACAAAGCCGCCCAAAGCTACATGCCCTTGTATGCCTGCGCCCATGCGCCCACCCACGGTGTGGCCGGCCAGCGTGAGCGTGGGCACACCCATCCACAAGGCATGCATGGTGGTGATGCCACCGTTGTAGGGAAAGGTGTCCAGGCAGATGTCCACCTGGTGGTGCAGTTCAAGGTAAGCCCGCATATTGGTTTTTTGATGAAAGTGCAGGCGCTCGCGGGCAATGCCTTCGTCGGCAAAAGCGGCCAAGACCGTGTTGTATTGCCCCTCGGGCGGAAAACCACCCAGCACCATGTGGGCGCTGGGCACTGCGCGCAGCACGGCTGACCACAGTGCGATGACCTCGCGGCTGATCTTGTTAGGCCGGTTGAAGCTGCCAAACGTGACATAGCCTTGGTGCAGGGCTGGCAAGTCATTCACCGGTGGCGCATCGGCCTGCGGTTTAAACGCTGCGTAGGCGGGCAGACGCACCAGTTTTTCGGTAAACAGGTGGTCGTACTTGCCCGGTGGCAGCAGGAACCGGTCACCCAGGTAATAGTCCAGGGCTTGCAGGCCGGTGGTGCCAGGGTAACCCATCCAGCCCACCTGCAAGGGCGCGGGCTTGTGGGCAAAGCTCAGCATGCGGTTGTGGGCCGAGTGGCCAGACAGGTCTACCAGGATGTCGATACCGTCGGCCCGAATGGTGTCGGCCAGCGCGCGGTCGCCAAGCGCAAAGACCGGTTGCCATTGCGGCACCAGGCGGCGCAAGCGCTGTGTCACAGCGTCAGCCTGCGGGTGGTTGGCATAGGCGAACAGGTTCAGGCTGGCATCTGTGGCCAGGGCTTCGAACATGGGTTCGATGAAAAATGCCGCCGCATGGTTGCGCAGGTCGCCCGACACAAAGCCAATTTTCAGACGCCGGTCTGGCACGTGCGGGTTGGTGTGCTGCGGCCAAAGCCGGCGCAATGGCACCTCAAATTTGGTGCTGAATTCGCGGTGCGCAGCAAACAGGGCATCGGCGTCCATCAAGCCATTGAGGCATTGGCAAAACAGCAAATTGCTGAGCAGTGAGGCGTTGTCGGGCAGGCATTGCACGGCCCGGCGAAAATTGGGTTCGGCCTCTTTGAAGCGGCCTTGGGCATGTGCCGTGCGCCCCAGGTTGGAGTGCGCCAGACCGTTGTTTGGGTCAATGGACAGCGCCCGTTGGTAGCTGGCCTCGGCGTCGGCAAAGCGACTAAGTTCGTGCTGCAGGTTGCCCAGGTTGATGTGGGCGTGCACGTCGCCCGGCTTCAAGGTCAGTGCTTGGTGGTAGCTGGCCTCGGCTTCATTTAAGCGCCCCAAAGCCATCAGCATACGCCCCAGGTTGGCATGAAGCTGCGGGTCGGTCGCACTCAAGTGCACGGCGGTTTGCATGGCCGCCAGTGCGGCGTCAAGATCGCCTTGTGCTTCGGACACCAGCCCGAGCATGTGCCAGCTTGGGCCATGACCCGGAAAGTTTCGCGTGAGTGAAGTCGCCAGGTTTTTTGCGTCGGGCAAGCGCCGTTCTTTGAATAACCTGGCCAGTTTGTTGCTGTCTTTTGCTGGTGGCACCCCATTTTTGCCGAACTGCTTTGCGGCTGCAAAATACGGCAAGGCACTGTGCACTTGCCCCTGCAACACCGCCAAACGGCCTAGCTGGTAGTTGGCTTGCGGATGCTTTGGCTCGGTAGCCAACACGGTCTGATAAAGGCATTCTGCAACGGCCAGGCGACCCGAAGCGAGAAAGTCGTCGGCCTTGCGCAAGACCTGCTCCACGGGCCCGGGCGCAACCCCTTCTTTTGTTAATGAACGTGCTGAGCGTTTGATCGAAACATGCATGGCGGCGCTGGGTGGCGAGGGTGTTGGGTAGTTTGATTGCAGGTTATTAGCGTACCAGCGGGTAGCCGCACACATCAGGTCAACAGACGGCAAAGAACGGGGTTGTTTGATGGATGACGTCGGCGCAGTGGCCCCTACCATGCAAGAGATAAAGCTTTGGAGATCAGCAAAATGCATCAGACCGCCATGATGAACTGCAAGAATTTTTTTGACTGCTATGGCAAATACTATGACTCGCGCT
>JAQSDS010000210.1:1446-4220 GCA_029946045.1 Rhodoferax sp. | reverse complement strand
CCGGCACTGGCCTTGATGAGCACGGGGTAGCCGATTTCATCGGCCTTGCGTTGCAGCAGTGCTGGGTCCTGGTCCGAACCATGGTAGCCCGGCACCAGCGGCACACCGGCTCGCTCCATCAGTTGCTTGGACTCGGCTTTCAGGCCCATCGCCTGGATGGCAGAAGCGGGAGGACCGATGAACACCAGCCCGGCAACGGCACAAGCCTTGGCAAATTCTTCGTTTTCGCTTAAGAAACCATAGCCCGGATGCACCGCCTGAGCGCCCGTGGCCTGGGCGGCAGCGATGATTTTTTCCCAGCGCAGGTAACTGTCTTTAGGTGCGCTGCCACCAATGTGCACCGATTCGTCGCAGGCCGCCACATGTTTGGCATGGGCGTCGGCATCGGAATACACGGCCACGGTTTTGATACCCATGCGGCGTGCGGTAGCTGCGACGCGGCAGGCAATTTCACCGCGATTAGCGATCAGAATCTTATTAAACATGGATGAACTCCGCGGTGAAATTTCCTTGGCCCGCTGCGCTGGCCTGGCATTTTGGCTTCGCCGCTGCGCCGCTTTGCGGCTGGTCCCCGCGATTAGCGATCAGAATCTTATTAAACATTTTGTCTCCAGAAATTGATGGCTTCAGCCTTCATGATTTGCCACGGACATCCATCGGCCCGAGGGCGGGCCTCCCACAAGAAGCATGGTGCCCTGTGGGAGCGGCGCCCTCGCCGCGATGGCATTGGGTTCATGGACATGCCTGCTAAACCAGCCAGTTGGGTTTGCGCTTTTGCAGGAAAGACTGCACACCTTCGCGCCCCTCGGCGCTGGCGCGGATGCCAGCAATGCCTTTGACGGTGTGGGCGATCAGGGCAGCGTCGATGTCCTTGCCTGCCACGTCGTGCAGCAGGGCTTTGCATTCCTTGACGGCGTTGGGGCTGGCATGCACCAGCGCCTGGGTGATCTCCGCGACCTGTTCATCAAGTCGCTCGGCAGGCACCACTGAGTGGACAAAACCGATTCGTAGCGCCTCGGCGGCATCAAAGCGCTCGGCAGTCAAAAAGTAACGGTGCGCGGCGCGGGCGCCCATGGCACGCATCACATACGGACTGATGGTGGCGGGGACCAGGCCCAGCTTGACCTCGCTCAGGCAGTAGTTCGCGGTATCGACGCTGACCGCCATGTCGCAGGCCGCGACCAGACCCATGCCTCCGGCATAAACATCGCCCTGGATGCGCGCCACGGTGGGCTTGGCGCAGGTGTCAATGACGCGCAGCATCTCGGCCAGTTGCGCGGCGTCCAACAGATTTTCAGCATCGCTGTAGTCGGCCATGCGCCGCATCCAGTGGAGGTCGGCACCAGCGCAAAAAGCGCTACCTTCTGCGGCCAGCACAATGGCGCGCACCTGCGGGTCCTGACCCAATTGGGTGAAGGCCTGGGTCAGTTCGGCAATCACCTCGTCGTTGAAGGCGTTGCGCACCTCGGGCCGGTTCAGTGTGACCGTGGCACAGTGGCCCGCAGTGGAAATCGTGATGGATGGCATGGGGTCCTCGCTCACATCCGGAACAAACCGAAACGCGTCTCTTCAATGGGTGCGTTGCGTGTGGCACTCAGTCCCAGTGCCAGCACGCGGCGGGTGTCGGCCGGGTCGATGATGCCGTCGTCCCACAGCCGCGCGGTGGCGAAATAGGGGTGGCCCTGGGTTTCGTACTGGCTGCGGATTGGCGCTTTGAAGGCTTCTTCTTCGGCCGCAGTCCATTGCCCGCCCTTGAGTTCAATGCCGTCGCGGCGCACCGTCGCCAGCACGCTGGCGGCCTGCTCGCCGCCCATCACCGAAATGCGGGCGTTGGGCCACATCCACAAAAAGCGCGGACTGAAAGCCCGCCCGCACATGCCGTAGTTGCCAGCACCAAAGCTGCCGCCGATGATGATGGTGAATTTGGGCACCGCCGCAGTCGCCACCGCCGTCACCATCTTGGCGCCGTTGCGGGCAATGCCTTCGTTTTCGTATTTGCGACCGACCATGAAGCCAGTGATGTTCTGCAAGAACACCAGCGGGATCTTGCGCTGGCAGCAGAGCTCGATGAAGTGTGTGCCTTTCAGCGCCGATTCGCTGAACAGAATGCCGTTGTTGGCAATGATGCCGACCGGCATGCCCTCGATGCGGGCAAAGCCGCAGATCAGCGTGGTGCCAAAGCGCGACTTGAATTCGTCAAAGTCGGAGTCATCGACGATGCGGGCAATGATCTCGCGCACATCAAAGGGTTTGCGGGTATCCACCGGGATCACACCATACAACTCTTGTGCCGCATATTTGGGCGCAGCGGGTGCGTGGTCGGTGGCCAGCACGGGCTTGGCCTTGTTCAGGTTCTTCACGGCGCTGCGGGCCAGCGCCAGCGCGTGCATGTCGTTTTGCGCCAGGTGGTCGGCCACGCCACTGAGCCGCGTGTGCACGTCGCCACCGCCCAGGTCTTCAGCGGTCACTACCTCGCCGGTGGCCGCTTTCACCAGCGGCGGGCCGCCCAGAAAGATCGTGCCCTGGTTCTTGACGATGATGGCTTCATCGCTCATGGCGGGCACATAGGCGCCGCCGGCGGTGCAGCTGCCCATGACCACCGCAATTTGCGCCAGGCCCAGCGAACTCATGGTGGCCTGGTTGAAAAAGATGCGGCCAAAGTGGTCGCGATCCGGGAACACCTCGTCCTGGTTCGGCAAGTTGGCCCCGCCCGAGTCCACCAGGTAAATACAGGGCAGGCGGTTTTGCTGGGCCACTTCCTGTAGATCGGAAGA
>JAQSDS010000210.1:0-1436 GCA_029946045.1 Rhodoferax sp. | reverse complement strand
TGCTTTTTGACCGTCATCGGGTAATAGGTGCCGCCTTTGACCGTGGCGTCGTTGCAGACAATCATGCAGTCAACGCCGCTCACGCGGCCCACGCCGGCAATCAGGCCGGCACCGGGCGCGCTGTCGGTTCCATCGCGGTCCGGGTACATGCCCAAAGCGGCGAGTGGCGAGAGCTCCAGAAACGGCGTCCCGGGGTCGAGCAGCATCTGTACCCTGTCGCGCGGCAGCAGCTTGCCGCGCGCCGTGTGTTTGGCACGGGCGGCATCGCCACCGCCCATTTCAACCTGGGTGACTTGGGCGTTCAGATCCTCCACCAAAGCGCGCATGGCTGCGGCGTTGGCAGAGAAATCGGCAGAGCGGGCGTTGAGTTTTGTCTCAAGAACGGACATGGCATTCTTTCTTTAGGTCGAACAAGGCCTTGTATCGGCAGGCCATGGTAATGATTGAAGCATAGAACAACAAGCCGCATTTTGGGCTGTCAAGAAGGTTGCAAATCGTGCCATCTTTGGCGATACTTCTCGCCATGACAGCGCCCCGCTCATTAACCCAGGACAAATCAACTTCGCGTGGCCCAGGTCGCTCTGACAGAGAGTTGGCCGTCACACCCATCGCCTTTGTCCGGGCCATTGTGCAAGCCTACGAAAAGTATGAAAAAAGCCCGGTGCAGGCCCTGCTGTCAGCACAAATCAAGCCAGAATTTTTGCTCAACCCCAGGCATCGGATCAGCGCCCTGCAAATGGAGCGCATCTCGGGCACGGCCATGCAGGAGCTCGACGACGAGGGCCTGGGCTGGTTCAGCCGCCGCCTGCCCTGGGGCAGCTACGGCATGCTGGCGCGTGCCTCCATCAGCGCCCCCAGCCTGGGCGTGGCCTTGCAGCGCTGGTGTCGCCACCATGGCCTGATCACAGACGACATCAGCCTCAAGCTGGTCACCACAGGGGAGCAGGCGACGCTGACCATCAGCGAGCAACGCGACCTGAAAAGCTTGCGCGAGTTCTGTCTGGTCTCGGTGTTACGCAATTTTCATGGTCTGGCCTGTTGGCTGATTGACTCACGCATTGCCTTGCAAGGCGCCCAGTTTCCGTTTGCTGCGCCGGCGCATCAGGACGTCTACGGCGTGCTGTTCGCCGGCCCCACTGTTTTCGATGCAGCAGCCGCCACGATCAGTTTTGATGCCCGTTACCTGGCATTGCCGCTCAAGCGTGACGAGGACGCTTTACGACACATGCTCAAGCGCGCCCTGCCCCTCACCGTGCTGCAATACCGGCGCGACCGCTTGCTGGTGCAGCGGGTGCGCCAGGCCTTGAGCACCCAGCCCGCCCACACACACAACGCCAGCGACCTGGCCACGCTGCTGGCCATGTCGCCGCGCACCCTGCACCGTCAGCTCAAGGACGAAGGCGCGTCGTTGCAGGCATTAAAAGACGAGGTGCGCC
>JAQSDS010000209.1 GCA_029946045.1 Rhodoferax sp. | reverse complement strand
CTTGGTTTTCGGGTTGGGGGCAAACTGCTTGATCGCTTGGTTGAACCAGGTCAAACGGTGAAAGCTGGGCAGTTGCTGGCCCGGCTGGACCCGCAGGACCTCAAGCTCGCAGCTGACGCAGCCCGGGCGCAACTTGCTGCCGCGCAAACCAATCTGGCGCTGGCCGATGCCGATCTCAGGCGTTACCAGGCCCTGAAAGACCAGAATTTCATCAGCGGCGCCGAACTGGAGCGCCGCGATGCGGTGGCCCAGGCCGCGCGGGCGCAGCGCGACCAGGCCCAGGCGCAGATGTCGGTGCAGGGCAACCAAGCTACTTATGCCAGTTTGCATGCCGATATGGCAGGTGTGGTGACAGCCGTGCTGGCGGAACGTGGTCAGGTGGTGGCAGCGGGTGTGCCCGTGTTTCAAATCGCCCAGCTAGGCGAGCGCGATGTTGTTTTTTCTGTGCCGGAGGACCAGGTGGCCGCTATCAAGATGGGCAGTGAGGTGGCGATTCGGCGCTGGTCCGCGCCAGGCACGTTGACGGGACGGGTCCGTGAAGTCGCAGCCAGTGCCGACCCTGCCACGCGCACCTATACCGTGAAGGCCGTGTTGCAAACAAAGGACGACCTGGCCTTGGGCAGCACGATGTCGGTGTTGCCCAAGGCCGTGCAGCGGTCGGGTACACCCGTGATCAAATTGCCGACCAGCGCCTTGCGCCAGGTAGGCCAGGCCACTGCCGTGTGGGTGTTGGACAGCGCCAGCATGACCGTGACATCGCAGACCGTGCAAGTGCTGACCGCCGATGGCAACGAGGTGGTGCTTGCGGGCGGTTTGCAGCCGGGCACGCAAGTGGTGGTTGCGGGCGTACATGTGCTGGCCCCAGGCCAGAAAGTCACGATTTATAAAACCGTTGGTGCGCCATGAGCGATCGCCATTTGCATCCTGAAAAGGGTTTTAACCTGTCCCGCTGGGCCATCGAGCACGGGCCATTGACGCGTTTTCTGATGATCGTGTTGATGCTGCTGGGCGCGGCCAGCTATTTTCAATTGGGCCAGGACGAGGACCCGCCGTTTACCTTTCGGGCCATGGTGGTACGTGCTTACTGGCCCGGCACCACCACCCAGCAGATGGCCGAGCAGGTCACCGACAAGCTGGAACGCACGCTGCAGGACGTTCCCTTTGCCGACATCATCCGCAGTTATTCCAAGCCGGGCGAGTCGCAGATCATTTTTCAAATCAAAGACTATGCCCGGGGCCAGGAGGTAGCCAATGTCTGGTACCAGGTACGCAAAAAAATTGGCGACATGCGTGGCACCTTGCCACAGGGTGTTGTGGGGCCATTTTTCAATGACGATTTTGGTGATGTCTATGGCGTGATCTATGCGCTGCAGGCGCCCGGGTTCAGCAACACCGAAACCAGGGACTTTGCCGACGACGTGCGCCAGCAACTGTTGCGCGTGCCCGACGTGGCCAAGGTGGAATTGTTTGGTGTGCAGGAAGAAAAGCTGTACGTTGAGATCTCGCAACAGCGTCTGGCCCAACTGGGCCTGGACATGAACGTGGTGCTGGCCCAGTTGAACCAACAAAACGCGGTGGCGTCTGCCGGCACGGTGCAAACACCGCAGGACGTGCTGCAGGTGCGGGTGGCAGGACAGTTCAATACCTTGGCAGACCTGCGCGCCATGCCGATTCGCGCCGGCGACAGGCAACTGCGCCTGGGCGACATTGCCGAAATCAAGCGCCAAGTGGTTGACCCACCCACGGTCAAGGTCCGTTTTCAGGGCCAGGAGGTGATTGCGCTGGGGGTTTCCATGACCAAGGGTGGCGACATCATCGCGCTGGGCAAGGCCCTCGCCACAGCGACCCGGCAAATTCAGCAAACCCTGCCAGTGGGCGTGTCCTTGGGTCAGATCCAGGACCAGCCCAAGTCGGTCGCCAGTTCGGTCAATGAATTCGTCAAAGTCTTGATTGAGGCGGTGGCGATTGTGCTGGCGGTGAGCTTCATCAGCCTGGGCCTGCACAAAAATCAGGGTCATCAGCCTTGGTGGCGGCGCTGGACGATTGACATGCGTCCCGGCCTGGTGGTGGGCATCACCATACCGCTGGTCATGGCCATGACCTTCCTGGCCATGAAGTACTGGGACATCGGCCTGCACAAAATTTCCTTGGGCTCGCTCATCATTGCGCTCGGGCTGCTGGTGGATGACGCCATCATTGCGGTTGAAATGATGGTGCGCAAGATGGAGGAGGGCTATGACAAGGTGCGCGCCGCCACCTTTGCCTACGAGATCACGGCCATGCCGATGCTCACTGGCACCCTGATCACCGCCGCCGGCTTTTTGCCGATTGGCCTGGCCAGGAGTGCCACCGGCGAGTACACCTTTGCCATTTTTGCGGTGACGGTGATTGCCCTGTGCCTGAGCTGGATTGTGTCGGTTTATTTTGTGCCCTACCTGGGCACGGTGTTGCTCAAGGTGCCGCCGCATGTGCAGGTACCGGAGGCCGACCATGTGCCTGGTCAGGTACCAGCACACGACCTGTACAACACGGCCTTTTACAACGCTTTTCGCCGGGTCCTGAATGCGTGCATCCGGCATCGCTGGCTCACGATTGCCGCTACCGTGGCGCTGTTCGGGTTGGGCATCTTTGGCATGGGCAAGGTGCAGCAGCAATTTTTCCCGGACTCGAGCCGGCCTGAAATCATGGTGGACCTGTGGTCGCCTGAGGGCACCGCCTTTGCCGCCACTGAGGAAGTCGCCAAGCGTGTAGAAGCGCGTTTGCTGGCTGAACCCGGCGTGAGTTCGGTCACCCAATGGGTGGGCTCGGGCGTGCCGCGCTTTTACTTGCCGCTGGAGCAGGTGTTTCAACAAACCAATGTGTCGCAGCTGATCGTGTTGCCCCAGGATCTGCCGACGCGTGAGGCGCTGCGGCACAAGCTGCCCACGCTGCTGGCGCAGGAGTTCCCCGAGGTGCGGGGCCGCGTCAAGCTGCTGGCTAATGGCCCGCCGGTGCCTTACCCGGTGCAGTTCCGGGTGCTGGGCTCAGACCCGCTGCTGCTGCGTCAGCATGCGGATGAGGTCAAGGCGGTGATGCGGCAAAGTCCCAACACCCGGGGTGTCAACGACAACTGGAACGAGTCCATCAAGGTCATGCGGCTGGAAGTGGACCAGGCCAAGGCGCGGGCCTTGGGTGTGACCAGTCAGTCCATCGCGCTGGCGGCCAAAACCATGCTGAACGGCAGCTCGGTCGGCGAATTTCGGGACGGCGACAGACTGATTGACATCGTGCTGCGCCAACCGCTCGATGAGCGCAACGCCATCACTGACATTGCCAATGCCTACCTGCCCACCACGTCGGGGCGTTCCATTCCCTTGTTGCAAATTGCCAAACCGGTATTTGCCTGGGAGCCCGGTGTGATGTGGCGCGAGGGTCGCGACTATGCCATCACGGTGCAGGCCGATATGGCCGAAGGCATGCAAGGTGCCACGGTGACCGGTCAGCTTTTGCCTGAACTCAAAAGACTGGAAGCCACATGGGCCCAGGCCGGGCAGGGTGTTTACCGCATTGAAGTCGCTGGCGCCGTGGCCGAAAGCGCCAAAGGCTCATCGTCGATCATGGTGGGCATTCCGATCATGCTGTTCATTATCTTCACGCTGCTGATGCTTCAACTGCACAGTTTCAGCCGGGCCGTGCTGGTGTTTTTGACCGGGCCGCTGGGCATTGCAGGCGTGGCGGGTGCACTGCTGCTGCTGAATCGCCCTTTTGGCTTTGTGGCCCTGCTGGGTGTGATTGCGCTGATGGGCATGATTCAGCGCAACTCGGTGATTCTGATCGACCAGATCGAGCAGGACCGGGCCCAGGGTGTGCTGGCCTGGGACGCGATTGTGGGTGCGGCCGTGCGCCGCCTGCGACCGATTGTGCTGACAGCGGCCGCCGCCGTGTTGGCCATGATTCCGTTGTCGCGCTCGGTCTTCTGGGGACCGATGGCCGTGGCCATCATGGGCGGTTTGGTGGTGGCCACCGTGTTGACGCTGCTGGCTTTGCCGGCGATGTACGCGGCGTGGTTCAGGGTCTCGCCAAGCAGCCGCTAAATGACTTGTTGTTGTGGCCGTCAGTGATGGTATCCGGGCGGGTTAAAATCTCGCGTTGACCTATTCAGGGGGCGGTTTTAAGGACCGCCCATTTAGTTTGCGCGGGTGGCGAAATTGGTAGACGCACCAGGTTTAGGTCCTGACGGTAGCAATA
>JAQSDS010000208.1 GCA_029946045.1 Rhodoferax sp. | reverse complement strand
ATGTCGGACATGGCTCGAAAATCCAGCGCACTGGCACCGGACGTCATGCGCTGCGGCCAGGACAGGCCGTAGGCAATAGGCACTTTCATGTCGGGCGTGCCCAGCTGGGCGATGACCGAGTTGTCGCGGTACTGGACCATCGAGTGGATCACGCTCTGCGGATGAATGACCACCTCGATTTGGGCTGGCGCCACTCCAAAGAGATAGCGGGCTTCAATCACCTCGAGCGCCTTGTTCATCATGGTGGCCGAATCCACCGAAATTTTGCGACCCATGACCCAATTAGGGTGGGCGCAGGCCTGGTCAGGCGTGATGTCGGCAAAAGTTGCCGGGTCACGGCGGCGAAAGGGGCCACCCGAGGCCGTCAGAATGATCTTGTCAATCTGCGTTGCCCAGCTTGTCGCGTCCTCGGGCAAGGACTGAAAGACCGCAGAATGCTCACTGTCGATCGGCAACAGCTTGGCGCCACCGGCCGTGACAGCCTGTAAAAAATAGTCACCCCCCACCACCAGGGCTTCCTTGTTGGCCAACAGCAGGCGTTTGCCTGCGCGCGCCGCGCTCAGGCACGAGGCCAGACCTGCGGCGCCCACAATGGCAGCCATGACGACACCGACCTGCTCATGCCGGGCTATTGCAGCGATTTCGTCCGGGCCACACAGCACCCGGGTCGGTAAACCCAGGTCCCGGCATTGGCGCGCCAGTTCCTGGCCATGCGCCACGCTGGCCATGACCGCGATGCTTGGGCGAAACTGGACACACTGCCGCAGCATTTTTTGAACCTGGGTCGAAGCGGTCAAGGCAAACACTTCAAAACGGTCAGGATGCAAGGACAGCACCTCAAGGGTGCTGACACCGATGGAGCCGGTCGACCCCAGAATCGCGACCCGTTGTTTTCTCACAGCGCTTGACTCGGACATAGTCACTTTCAAAATGTGTACAACATCATGGCCAGTGGCAGACTGGGCAACAAGGCATCGACCCGGTCCAGTACGCCGCCATGCCCAGGCAACAGCTTGCTGCTGTCCTTGACCCCGGCGCTGCGTTTGACCAGGGACTCGACCAGATCACCCACGACACTCATGGCCGCCAGGAACAAACAGGCGATCACGGTAAATACCGCCCCACGCTCGGCCAGGTGACTGTAAAAACTGGGCACAACGGGTTGCGCCCACACATCGAAACGGGTCCAGCCCCAAGCCAGCAGCAGCACCGCCACCATGCCGCCCCAAACCCCTTCCCAGCTTTTGCCGGGACTGATGGAAACCGCCAATTTACGTGCAAGCACGCGACCGCCCCAGTTGCGCCCGGCAAAGTAGGCGCCAATATCTGCGACCCAGACCAGCGCGAAGACCGACAGTAAAAAATTGATTCCTACAAGTTTGGCCTGGGCGACGGCCATCCAGGTGACCACCAGCGCCAGCAGACCAACAAGCAAGCGAAAACTTTGCCTGAATTGCCCCCAGGCCGGGACCCCTGCACGCAAAATCCAAGCACCCAGCAGTACCCAGACGGCACCCGTCAAGAGCCACACCCGCGGCAGGCTGAGCGCCAGCCAACCAGCCCACCACACGCCAGCGCAGATCGCAGCGCACAAGGCACCCACCAGGTAGCTGGCAGACAATTTATACCCGTTCAAACGCGCCCACTCCCAGGCGGCGGCGGCAATGAAGATGAGCGCTAGAAAATTGAATGGCGCTGCAGCACGGTAAAAAAGCGCTGGCAACAACACCAGCAGCAACAACACAGCGGTGATCACGCGTTGCTTGAGCATGGCCGATCCTCAGTTAGCGCCAACTGGCGAAGAAGCAGCATCACTTTGATCAGCAACCTTGCCAAAGCGGCGCTCACGAAATGTGTAGGCTTCAATGGCCTGGTCGAGTGCAACCTCATCAAAGTCTGGCCACAATTTGTCTGAAAAGAAAAATTCGGAATAAGCGGACTGCCACAACAGGAAGTTGCTGATACGCTGCTCGCCGCCGGTGCGGATCACCAGATCAGGGTCGGGCACATGCGCGAGCGCCATCATCTGGCTCAGGTTCTGTTCCGTCATGGCCAGCCCCTGGGCAGCCGCGCGCTCAGCCGCTTGAACAATGTCCCAGCGCCCGCCGTAATTGAAACAGACATTCAGCACCAGCTTGCGGTTGTCAGCCGTGCTGGCCTCAGCTTGTTCAATGCCTTTGAGCACGCGGGTCGACAGACCCTGGCGTTCGCCAATAAAACGCAGTTGCACACCATCGGCCTTGAGCTGCGACACCTCGCGACCCAGGGCCAGCGCAAACAGGTCCATCAGGCCCGAGACTTCCTCCTGCGGACGCTGCCAATTCTCAGAAGAAAAGGCAAAGACCGTGAGCACCTTGATGCCACGCGCGTCACAGGCTCGGGCGCAACGCTTGAGGGAATCCACCCCCTGTTTATGCCCGGCCAGGCGGGGCAAAAAACGCCTGGAAGCCCAGCGCCCATTGCCATCCATCACAATGGCGACATGGTGGGGCGTTGACTGCTTGGTCATGCCCGGTCAAACCGCCATGATGTCTTGTTCTTTGGCTGCCACCAGCTGATCAATGACCGCAATATGCCGGTCGGTCACCTTTTGGATATCGCTTTCGCAGCGCTTTTGGTCGTCTTCGGACGCCAGCTTGTCCTTGACCAGCTTCTTGACGCCTTCATTGGCATCGCGGCGCAGGCTGCGCACAGCGACCTTGGCGCCCTCGCCTTCGTTGCGCACCAGTTTGGTGAGCTCTTTGCGGCGCTCTTCCGACATGGGCGGCATAGGCACCCGAATCAGGTCGCCCATGGAAGAAGGATTCAAACCGAGGTGGCTATCGCGAATGGCTTTTTCAATTTTGGCACCCATGCCCTTTTCCCAGGGCTGCACACTGACTGTGCGCGAATCAAGCAGCGACACATTGGCGACCTGGCTGATGGGAACGAGCGCACCGTAGTAATCGACATGCACCGTGTCCAGAATGGCAGGGTTGGCGCGTCCGGTACGGATCTTGGTCAAATTATGTTTAAACGCCTCAATGGACTGGTCCATTTTGGCTTCTACGTTATTTTTAATTTCGGCGACTGACATGGGTCTTTCCTCACTCAGGGTTCAAAATAAAAAAATCTGGCTGTTTGCCAGCGCTGGCACGCTCAGGCGTGAACCAGCGTGCCTTCGTCTTCTCCCATCACCACACGCTTAAGGGCACCGTGCTTGAAAATAGAGAACACCTTGACCGGCAATTTTTGATCGCGGCACAAGGCAAAAGCAGTGGCATCCATGATGCCAAGATTTTGCGAGATGGCATCGTCAAATGAAATGGTGCTGTAGCGTGTTGCCGAAGCATCTTTTTTGGGATCGGCGCTGTAAACGCCATCGACCTTGGTGGCCTTGAGCACAATCTCGGCACCAATCTCGGCGCCGCGCAAGGCGGCAGCGGTGTCGGTGGTAAAAAACGGGTTGCCGGTGCCGGCAGCAAAAATCACCACCTTGCCTTCTTCCAGGTACTGCAGGGCTTTGGGACGCACATAAGGCTCCACCACCTGCTCGATGGCAATGGCCGACATGACGCGCGCCGTCAGGCCGGCCTTGTTCATGGTGTCACCCAGCGCCAGCGAATTCATGACGGTGGCCAGCATACCCATGTAGTCCGCCGTGGCACGGTCCATGCCGACCGAACCGCCTGCCACGCCACGGAAAATATTCCCCCCACCAATCACCACCGCCACCTGGACACCGAGAGCGGTGACACCGACGATCTCATCCACCATGCGGACAATGGTGTCCCGATTGATGCCGAACTGGTCATCCCCCATCAGCGCCTCACCCGACAATTTGAGCAAAATTCTCTTGTAAGCCGGCTTGACATCTGACATGGGTGACTCCTTGGTCTTGGGGAAAATTCAATACAACAGCAGGAGCTTGATCAGGCCGCTTTTTGTGCGGCAGCCACCTGGGCGGCCACTTCAGCAGCGAAATCGTCGACCTTTTTCTCAATGCCCTCACCCACCACATACAACGTGAAAGATTTCACCGTGGTGGCCATGGCTTTGAGCATCTGCTCGACCGTTTGCTTGTCGTTCTTGACAAACGTCTGGTTCAGCAAAGACACTTCCTTGAGGTATTTCTGAACACCGCCTTCGATGCGCTTGGTCACAATTTCTGCGGACTGCACAGGTTTGCCGGCAGCCGTTGCCACAGCAGCGTCTTCGGCCGCCTTGGCAGCTGCCACCGAGCGCTCAC
>JAQSDS010000207.1 GCA_029946045.1 Rhodoferax sp. | reverse complement strand
CCAAGGTGGCGGGCAGCTTGATACTGCCGGTTCGCTTGACGTGGCCCAGCCACACCGCACCGTCGACGGTGGCGCGCAGCAGGGCGGTTTCGCGTTGGGCCAGCACCTCGCCGGGTATGCCGCGCCAGCTTGATTCGGGCCACGCGTCAAAGACATGGCAGGGTTGACCAAACAGCGCGTCAGCCACACCAGGAAAGCCGTCTGCCGACCTGATCTTGCGCAACACGGTGGCGCTGCTGTCCGCTTGCCAGTCGATGGCCCGGTCAGCCTGCCTGACCAGCGGTTGCCATGGGCTGCTGCCGGGGCGCTGGGGTGCAAAGTTGCACGCGGCGACGTGCGCCACCGCCTGCAATACGGCATCGGTGGCGGTTTGTGAGACCTCATGGCGGTACAGGCTGGCCTTGCTGGCGGGGCGCATGGCAAACGGGGCGCTGGCCCAGACCGGCCCGGCGTCCATCTGGCCCTGCGCTTGCAACACGGTCACACCCCATGCGGTTTGTTGCTGCAGGATGGCCCAGTCCAGTGCCGAAGGGCCACGGTCGCCCACCACGCCAGGGTGGACGATCAGGCACACAAAGCGCTGCCAGACCGACTCGGGGATGGCACGACGCAAGTAGGGCGCCACGATCAGATCCGGCGAAAACAAGGTGGCGGCCTCTTCGGTCACCGAGTCGCTGATGTCGAATTCGACCGACACCAGGTGCCCGCGCTGGCGCAGTTCTGCTGCCAGGCGCTGGGTCAAGCTGTTGAAGGCGTGGGTGAGCAGCAGGATGCGCATGGCGTTTGGTGCCTAGCAAATGCGCGGCAATTGCTCGCCGGCCAGCCAATCGACGATGCGCCGGCCGCCAAAGGCGGTGGTGAGCTGAACGAAATGGTGGTCGTCGGCCAGCACCTCGCCAATCCGGGCGGCATCCCGACCCAGCGGGTGCGCGTGCATCACGTCCAGCAAGGTCTGCGCATCGGCCGCAGCGCAGACCACGATCAGCTTGCCCTCATTGGCGACATAAAGTGGGTCGAGACCCAAAAATTCGCAGGCGGCAGCCACCACCGGTTTCATCGGTATGGCTTTCTCGTGCAGCATCATGCCGACGCCGGATTGCCCGGCGATTTCGTTCAAGGTGGAGGCCAGGCCGCCGCGCGTCGGGTCGCGCAGGCAGCGGATGTCGGCGCCGGTGGCCAGCAAGTCAGCGATCAGACCATGCAGCGCGGCCGTGTCGGAGCTGATGGCCGCCTCGAATGTGAGGTTTTCGCGCAGGCTCATGATCGCCACGCCATGGTCACCCATCGTGCCAGACACCAGCACCACATCGCCCGGCCGCACGCGTGCGCCGCCCAGCTCCAAATCGTCTGGCAACACACCGACGCCCGTGGTGGTGATGAATATACCGTCGCCCTTGCCACGCTCCACCACCTTGGTGTCGCCGGTGACGACGGGCACACCGGCATCGCTTGCAGCGCGCGCCATGGATTCGACAATGCGCGCCAGGTCGGCCAGCGCCAAGCCTTCTTCCAGAATAAAACCGGCCGCCAGGTACAGCGGCTTGGCGCCCATCACCGCCACGTCGTTGAGTGTGCCGTGCACCGACAAACAACCGATGTCGCCGCCGGGAAAGAACAGCGGCGAGACCACATGGCAGTCGGTAGACATCACCAGCCGCGCCGGTTTGCCGTTGAGCTCCGGGGCTGGCAGCACCGCGCCGTCATTGCCCTGGCCCAGATAGGTGTTGCCCAGGTGTTTGGTAAACAGCTCGGAAATCAGTTGCACCATGGCGCGCCCGCCCGAGCCATGGGTCATGTCGACGCGGCCGTGTTTTATGTCGAGCGGGCGAACGTAGCCGCGTTTGACTTCACTCATGGGCTCATGTCCTTGTAGCGGCCGTAGCTGTAGTGCGCCGCGCAGGCACCTTCGCTGCTGACCATGCAGGAGCCGACCGGGTTTTCGGGGGTGCAGACGGTACCAAAAATCTTGCAGTCCTGCGGGCGTTTGACACCTCGCAAAATGGCACCGCATTCGCAGGCCTTGTTGTCGGGTACCGATGTGTAGTCCATCCTAAAACGGCGCTCGGCATCGAACGCGCCGTATTTCTCGCGGATTTTCAGGGCGGAATAAGGCACCACGGACAGGCCGCGCCATTCAAATTCATGGCGCAGCTCGAACACCTCGGCCACGCGGTCTTGCGCCTTGCGATTGCCGTCGCGGCTGACGGCGCGGGAAAATTCGTTTTCGACCTCGGCGCGGCCGTCGTTGACCTGGGCGATCAGCATCAGGATGGCCTGCATCACGTCGAGCGGCTCAAAACCGGCTATCACCACCGGCTTACGGTATTCCTCCGCAAAAAATTCATAGGGCCGGCTGCCGATCACGGTGGAGACATGCGCTGGGCCGATGAAGCCGTCTATGGGCACCGTACCCCATTGCCGAACCTCGGGCGACTCCAGAATCTGGGTGATGGCTGCGGGCGTCAGCACATGGCAGCACAACACACTGAGGTTGGCCAGCTGCTCCTGCTGCGCCTGCAAAATGGCCAGAGCTGTCGGCGGTGTCGTGGTTTCAAAACCAATGGCGAAAAACACCACTTCACGCCCCGGGTTGTCGCGCGCAATCTGCAGCGCATCGAGCGTGGAATAGACCATGCGGATATCGCCGCCGCGCGCCTTGGCCTTGAGCAGGGACAGGCCGCCGGAAGCCGGTACGCGCAGGGTGTCGCCGTAGCTGCACAAAATCACCTTGTGCTGCAGCGCCAGTTCGATGGCCATGTCGATGCGGCCAATCGGCAGCACACACACCGGGCAGCCGGGACCATGCACCATGCGCACATTGGCGGGCAGCAGGTCTGCGAGGCCGTAGCGTGAAATGGCGTGGGTGTGGCCGCCGCAAAATTCCATGAAACTGTAGTTGCGATCGGGCTGCGCCAGGCGCGCAATTTTTTCGGCCAGCGTTTTGGCCACTGCGCCATCGCGAAATTCGTCGATGTATTTCATTGCGCGGTGAGTCCGGACTCGGACATTTCCGAGAACAGGGCCAATGTGCGCTCGGCCTCTTCGGGGTCGAGTCTGGACAGTGCGTAACCCACATGCAGGATCACGTAGTCACCCACCTGCACATCGTCGAGCAGCGCCAGCGAGATTTCTTTCTTGACCCCGCCCAGGTCGACCATGGCCTGATCGCCATTCGGGCCGCACCCGACTTCAATCACCTTGACCGGCAGTGCTAAACACATCGTGTTGTCTCCAAAAAATGCAGGGCCACCCAGGCCTGCCCGAGCGCAAGGCTGGCGTCACCGGGCGAGGTGCGTTTGGGCATCAGCACCACGAGGCCCTTGTGTTGTAGATTTTGCCGCAACTGCGACGTGAGCAGGGTGTTCAGAAAACATCCGCCGCCCAGGGCCAGGGTGGTCAAACCGGTCGTGTTGACAGATTGCATCACCCACTCGGTCAAGGCCGCCACCAGGGTGGCATGGAAAACGGCAGCGGCTTGCCGGGTGTCGCTGGCTTCGATCAGCGCGCCAAGCAGGGGCAGCAGATCAAGCTGGCCATCGATACTGAACGCATAGCCGTCCGGCATGGGGACTGGCCAGCCATGGGCTTGGATAAAGAGTGTGGCCGCCTGCTCCAGCAAAATGGCGGCCTGTGCCTCGTAGGCCATCGTGTGGCTGATGCCGAGCAAGCCGGCGGCAGCATCGAACACGCGGCCCAGGCTCGATGTGCGCGGGCAATTGAACTGGCGCGCCAACATGGCAGCCACGGTGTTGGCCGCCGGATCCTGAAATTTTTGAGTAATCTCACCGTTGCGCCCAAGTTCATGCAGCACGGCTGCGGCCATGCGCCAGGGTTCACGTGCGCACCTGTCACCGCCCGGCATGGGCAAAGGGCGCAGGTGGCCCAGGCGGGCGCATTGCGCGCCATCGACCTGCAGCAGTTCGCCACCCCAAGCCGTGCCGTCTGTGCCCAAACCGACACCATCGAGCGCCAGCCCCAGCAGCGGGCCTTGCCAGCCGTGTTCGGCGCAGACGGCGGCGATGTGGGCGTGGTGGTGTTGCACGCCCAGGGTAGGCAGGCCATGGCGTTGCGCGTAGGCCACGGCAGCGCGTGTGCTGTAGTCGTCGGGGTGCAGGTCGTGCGCCACGCGCTGCGGCTTGACGTCCAGCAAATCGCACAGTCGCTGCACCGTTTCATCCAGAAAGTGGCAGCTGGCCGCATTGTCCAGGCTGCCGATGTGGGGCGACAAAAAGGCTTCCGCGCCGCGCG
>JAQSDS010000206.1 GCA_029946045.1 Rhodoferax sp. | reverse complement strand
AGACCATGTTGCAGCCCCAGCCAGCGGCAGCAGCAGCGGGTATGGCTCCCCACCAAGGCCACGGCAGCAGCGGATTTTCGACCAGCGCATCAACCACGGCCACAGTCCAGCACAACTCTGCCACGGCCGCATACAAGTAGAGCGGGTCGCGTCTGCGCCGCCCCACCTTGTTTGTGTCAATCTGGGTCAGCCACAACGCCAACGTCAGCAGTGCCACCACCAGACTAAAGGCCACGACCACCATTGAACCAGTACCGCGCACCAAATAACCTATCTGGTACTCCGCCACCACTTCGTCTTGAGGGCCGATGCTCAGCGTTGACAAACCGCCCCGACGTCCGGCGTCGGCGTGAATACGTATGCGCAGCTGGTTTGAAGCGCGCAACTGCCCCGGTGGCAAAGCCACATATCGCGGCACTTTGGCATAGTCATCCCCTTGCGCCAACAGGTGACCCTGGCGCTGCAACAGCATGCCGTTAAGCCAAATCTCGTACACGTTGCCCACGCTGGGCAGATAAATGCCCCAAGAGTCTTCTGGTAGCCTGGACAAATCAAACGACAGCTCAAACGTCGCCTCACCGCTTGAGCCCGCGTTGGCAATATCCCAGATGTAGGGCAGGGTCACGTCCTGTCTTGAAGTGACTCCATCCACCGTGATTCTGGCGCTTGCCTGCGTCAACTCAAGCAAGTTGGCATGGGCGGGCACAGTGCACAACCAAGCCAACAACGACGCAAAGAACACCCGCTGGCACCATCCAAAATAGGGAAAAGCAGGGCTGATTCGTACAGTCGTCATTGAGTCTGTCGGTCGCTATCGGGCGGCTGCAGCAAGCCCATGCGCGTGGCTTCAAATACCGCTTCGCTTTTTGAATGCACGGCCAGCTTGCTGTACAGACTCTTGATGTGGGTCTGGACCGTGTGGACCGTAAGCGCCTTCAGTCCCGCGATTTCAGCATACGAGAAGCCACGGGCGATCAACTCAAGCACCTCTTGCTCTCGCCCCGACAACAGCGTCTTGATATTTTCAGATGCTATTTTTTTAGTAGCTATTTGAGCGTATTCGACGGTTTCTGTAGGTGATTTTGACTGTAGAACCAGGTATTTGGACAGCACTCGCCTGGCGATCATCGGCGAAATGGGTGATGCGCCAGCCTTCATCTCCAGAATGGTTTGTGCAATGTCCTCCGGTGCTGCGTCTTTGTGGATGTACCCCAAGGCACCGGCCTCGATGCTGGCCAGCACATTGTCTTCGTCGCCAAACATGGAAATCACCAAAGGCTCGCACTCGGGATGCGTTCGGCGAGCATGCCGAATCACCTCAAGCCCGCTGCCATCAGGCAAGCCCAAATCGGTCAACAACACGTCTACACCCTGCGCGGGGTCGTCCAGAAAAGCGATCGCGCCCAGCACCGTCCCCGTGCTGGCCACCAGACAAAGCTGGTCTGAACGCAGCACACAGCCTGCGAAAAAATCTCGCATCTGCGGGTCATCTTCAACGATCAATACACGCCACATCTGGTTCGAACTCCTGCTTGTCGGGCAAGCATAACGGCAAGTCACGCGAGCGTGCAAACGGCAGTATCCCATGAGCATGGGAGGGCGATACCCTGCCCCATATTCATGGGATAGGTTTGACATAGATCAATGCCTAGAATTTGAATGCCTTCGAACTTTGCATTTATTTGGCATCAATCACTTTGAGGAAAAGCATGAAATTTATGACCACAAAATTGGCTCTAGCGTTGTATGGAGCCGCGCTATTGACCTTGGCGGGGTGTGGTGGTAGCAATTCGGTAGCTAGCTTGCCGCCTGCGATTACATCGACCACGACCCTCGCCGGCACTGCCGCCACAGGTGCGGCCTTCACCGATGCCATCGTCACCGTCACTGACAGCCGAGGCATCACTGTCGGCACCGGTTTGGTTGGCGCTGATGGCACTTTCAACATCACACTGGCGACTGGTGCCGTGGCACCCTATGTGCTAACCGCAACACGCACCAGTGCGGATGGTGCAGTTGAGTCGCTGGTCAGCGTTGTGCCCACAGGGTCAAGCCCGACGGCTACCGCCACGGTCAACATTTCACCAGTCACCAACTTGATTGCCTCGCGCTTGTCGAGCTCCGGTGATCCACTCCAACTGGCCGCTGAACTGGCTGCCAAAACATCGACCATTGATGTCGCATCGGTCGCAGCCAAAGTATTGGAAGTCCAGACCATCCTGGCACCAATCCTGACAGCCACCGACACCACCAATACGGACCCCTTGACGGGTGTATTTGCAACCAACGGCGCGGGCTATGACCGCTTGCTGGATTCCATCCGCGTGACCATCACGCCATCAAGCAGCACCAGCACCAACATTGAAGTTGGCATCAAACAACAATTGGCAGACGGTGTTGCACCCACTGCGATCCAGTTCACCAGTTCAACGGCATTGGCAAGTGTGCCCGTCATTCCAGCCATCACTTCCTCGACCTTGGTCGCACCCGGCACGGCCCAGTTGATTGCCGCGCATCTGGCGCAATTGAATGCATGCTTTGCGCTGCCAGTGGCCAGCCGCATCAGCACGGGCGGCACAGTGGCCGCAGACATTACAGCGGCTGAATGCAAAAATGCGTTTGTTGGAAACAATCCTGCCAACTATCTGAGCAACGGCAAGGTTGTCGGGGTCGGCCAAGCCTTTAATGGCATGTTCGTCAGCGGCGGGGACGGCGTGGTTTTCTCGCAGGGCGCGTATGAATTTACCCGCTCCAACGGCGACATCGTCGCCAGCTACAAGAGCAAGGATGCCCTTGGCAACGAGACGTTTGACACCTTTGCCGTTCGACTGGACACTGATGGCAAGCTCAAGCAAATTGGAAATCAGTATGTCTATGGGGGGGGTGTGAACTCGTACCATCAACTTCGCGACTTCGTCAACCAGCCTGCATCCACCTACTACAGCACTGGCTACACCATCAACATTCCTTTGATAGCCGGGGTTGCGTATGTAAATATCAAGACGCCGAAAGGCAACGTGCTGACCTTGATTCGTGGTTCAGACGGCATGGTGTTTCCTAAACTTAACGTCAACCGCCAACCCATCGACAACGCCAATGCAGCCAATGTGGCGGCAACTCCTGGCAATATGGTGGCGAGCGGAACCAACTACCTCCGTATTCGCAGTGAGTACGCGGATGTTGCATCGATCGCGGCACACCCGGCAACACGGGAATCAGGCTTATTCTTCAGCCCCGCCGATGCATCGGATGCAGAAATCAGCACCTACGGCAATCAAAGCGTTTGGGAGTTCACGTACTTCGACAACACCGGCGCCCAACAGGGATTGGCGCAGAACTACAAAACCCGTACTCGGGCTCGCACCGTCAGTGAAATGCGGACTCAAAAATGGGCTAATTTGTCCGCCGCAGACTTGACTGCATTGACCGCAAGTTTTGTATCCAATGGCACTGGCGGAGGCTCCACATCGCTGCCCGCTTCCGCCAATGTCGCACCGACCTGGGAAGTCACTCCAGGGGCATTGCCACCGACACAAATCAAATTGTTCGGCAACACCCGGATTCCGGTTACCCCATTGGCAAGCCCAATCACTTATGTTCAGGTTACGCCTGCTACCACGCCCTCCACTTTTATAAAAACCAGCTTTAACGATGGGTACACCGTTGGCTCCACGGTTCGTACAGCAACAATTCCATGCGCCAATGGCAACAGCGAACTGCACTGCAGCATTGCCAACCCGGCGGGCTACCAAGGGTTTGCCACCATGACTGGCCTGCACCTATGGGCACGGGATATAGCGGGCAGCGAGTTTGTGCGGTTCTACGCGACCTACATCCTGCCCTGAAGTCCCATAGCACCCGAGAAAAGCCCCGCCCCAGCGGGGCTTTTTTTCGCCTGCAAATCGCCATCCAACGCAATTTTTCTGAATGCCAAGCGGGCACCGACAGACCGCTGGCGCAGGCCCAGCCAGGCCCCGTCGCCGAAACACGTAAACTGCTCGCTGTTAGTTGGGCACATCTGCGCCTTCCACCACCCACCCCAAACCACCATGACTTTTTCCGCAATGGGCTTGTCCCCTGCTCTGCTTGCCGCCATTGACGCACTGGGCTACACCGAGCCCACAGCCGTTCAGCGCGCTGCGATTTCACCCGCGTTGGAAGGGCACGATCTACTTGGCTCGGCCCAAACCGGCTCTGGCAAAACGGTGGCCTTTGCGCTGCCGTTGCTGCAACGGCTGCAGCCACCGGACAGT
>JAQSDS010000205.1 GCA_029946045.1 Rhodoferax sp. | reverse complement strand
TGGCCAGAACCACCACACACCGTATTACGATCACGTTCTGCTGTGCAATGACATGTCGAACAAAGACATGATCCCCTTTAAAACCCGAATCCTGGCACGTTCCTTTGATGATTTTGAAGAGTGGAGCCGTCATACCGGGGAGGAATTTGTATACGTATTGACGGGTGAGATTGAGCTTTTCACAGAATATTACGAACCCGTGCGGCTGAGCCCGGGTGACTCCTGGTACATCGACAGCCGCATGGGGCACCGGGTCATCAGCGTCAGCCCGGAGAATGCGGAAGTGTTGTGGGTCAGCACGACCAATCCACGTGCGACAAAAAGTGTCTGACATTGCCAGTGCAGTTTTTCTCTAACTTGACCGATTCACCATGCAATTTTTCTCCAAAGACGATGTGACCCGTCTGGCGCCCTACGAAGCACTAATCCAGGCGCTTGCCAAGGGATTGCTGGAACCCATCGAGTCTCCGTCGCGCATATTTTTGAATCCCAACCATGATGCAAGTGCGGTCCTGATCATGCCCGCGTGGAAACCTCATGGCATCCTGGGCACCAAAATTGTCTCAATCTGGCCCGGGAACAATGCCAAAGGCAAGCCGGCAGTTTCCGCGGTGTATGTGGTCACATCGTGTGACGATGGCCAGACATTGGCCGTCATCGATGGCACAGAACTGACACTGCGGCGCACGGCAGCTACCGCGGCGTTGGGGGCCAAATTATTGGCACGCCCCGACAGCAAAAGACTTGCGGTTTTGGGTACCGGTGCCTTGTCAATGGCCATGGTCATGGCGCACCTCAGCGTGTTTGACTTGTCCGAGATCACTATTTGGGGGCGCTCGCTTGAGAACGCCCAAACTGTGGCCGAAAAACTGGCCCACATGGGCATTTCCGCCAGCGCCACGAGTGATCTGCAAAGTACCTTGGCGAACGCGGACATGGTGGTGGCCGTGACGACGGCAACCCAGCCCTTCATTCGAAGTAACTGGGTCAAGCCCGGTACGCACCTGGGTTTGATGGGCGCATTCACCCCCCAGATGGCAGAGGCCGAACCGGAACTGTTGCCGAATGTCCGGCTCTTTGTCGACTCACGGGAAGCCGTCCTGCAAAAAGGTGGGGAGGTTCTGCAAGCCTTGCGGTCCGGACTGATCCAAGATACTGATGTGCGAGGAGAACTGGCAGAGTTGTTGACGCCATCGCTCAATATAGTTGGGCGTATGTCAGACCAGGACATAACGGTCTTCAAGTCAGTGGGATTCGCCTCGCTTGACTTGATTGCGGCCGAGTATGTGTTGCGGGACAGCTATGTGGATCTGCCTCAGAGAACAGAAGGGTAGCTTTATTGAACTCCGCAGGCCCCTTGATGAGCATGGCGCTGCGGGTTCAACGGCCGGTATCAGGCGGGCATATCGTAGAACATGAATTCGGCTTTGGGCACGCTGTGTCAATTCGCGGTGTCATGGTGTGCAACGGCTTCCTGCCGATCCGAGACGGTCGGCGTAGCCCCCTGAGTCAGAATAGTTGTCGCTTTCCCAAACTGCGGATGATCCGCATCGAAACGACACATCATGAATCGAAATACCTACCCTGCCGAATTCAAAGAACAGGCCTTGAGCAAAGCACGTGAGCGGGGCTCCAAGACACTGCAAAACATTGCAGACGAACTCAACCTGTCACTTGGCACCTTGAAGAACTGGCTCAAGGAATCAGCCCCAACCCAAGGCCTAGTTTTGCCGACTAACACCCCGAGGACCACCTGGAGTGCTGCCCAGCGCTTGGGTGCGTTGCTTGAAAGCCACGCACTCAAAGATCAGACCCTGCACGCATGGTGCCGAGAGAAAGGCTTGTTCGAACACCAACTGCGCCAGTGGCAAGTCGAGTTTTGCAAAATCGACAGGCCATCTGCGACACCAGCGGATGCGGCACTGCGGCAAGCCAAACAAAAGAACGACCAGTTGGAACGTGAACTGCGCCGCAAAGACAAAGCGCTGGCAGTGAAAAACTCTGATATTGCCTGCCGGTTAGCTGTCACTGGCGAGCGTCGGGACCTGGCCCGGACCTGTCGCAGAGCAATTGCCCACGAACGTCAGCATTGGCCGAATTGTGTGAATTCTCGCTACGGCAGGTTTCCAAGTGGCGCTGCCGTTCGGAGAGCCTTTTAAAGGAAGCACGCAACGACAGCAGTTGGTTGGTAACAGGTAATGGACTATGCTTGGGCGATAGCAACCACACTAGGCATCCTGTCGATGAACGGGAATCGTATACAACTCGCCTGCGCAAGCTGCTACTGCCTTGGGGTTCTTTTGAAATGCAAACACTTAGCGATATGTCGGCAAGATGATCGAGCGATTGACTATCACATTGAACGCCATGCCCGGGCGGACTTGCAACGTCGGTGAGATATTCAAGCTCTTCTGCAAAATCTTCGAGCTGACATCACTCAAAGAATTCATGGCAGCCGCTGAGGCTTGAGCTGATCCGGACGGTGTGTTGAACGCGCCCTGGTTTTGCGGTTGCGTCTGCTGGGCGGCCACGCCCAGGAACGACACCAACAGGGCTGATGACCAGGTTTTCCAGAAGTGGTTATTCACCTGATCTTCCATGCCGGATTGACCCTGGCCGTCAGCTGCCGACATGCCGCGCAAGGCAATCCGCGAACCATTGGGCAAAATCAGTTCATCCCAAGCCGCCAGTACCCGTGATTGGCCATAGGCAACATCCGCAGAGTACCTGCCGATAAGGCGCGAACCTTGCGGGATCACCACGGCCGCAGGGTCATGGGTGGCATAAACGGTTTGGCGGGTCTGCGCCACGATGGTTCCGGGCAAATCCGAATTGATGCCAGACAACATGACAGCGGGAATGACGGAGCCAGCCGTCAATTCAAACTCGCCCATGATGGGTTTGACAAGTTCTGGCAAGTAGCCGTTGTCGGCAGCTTCCTTCATGAACGCCTTGTTGCGTGCTTGGGCCGCCACGGCAGGGTCAAGACCTGCGGGACTGCCTGCCGCCAGAGCCGTGGGCAAATACCCTGAATTGCTGCTGGCAGCCGCCACCCCAGCGGGCAAGCTTGCCGTGCGCATGCTTTCAGCCGTGGCGGACGCGCGCGCATTCACAGCGCGGCCATTGGCTGCGGATAGCTTTTGGTTCAGTCCACCTGCTATATCCTCACCGTCAGCACCCAAGCCGACCATGGATCCAGCCGCTGATTTGGCAGCCAGCGCCGCGCCGCCCTTGCTGATGTCTGATGTTTCGGCTGAATCAGACGCCATGATGGCACCTTGAATGCGCTCGTACTTGCGTTTTTGCAGCCACAAGCGGTGTGCCTCAGCGGGGGAGGGGGGTGCCGTGCCGCCACTGCCAGCTTGAGCGCCACTTGAACTGCCCTTTTGTGTCGACGAGCGGCTTGTCAATGGCCCTGTCTGCTGGCCATCAACGATCTGCAAGGTGGGTTGATTCACACCAGCCGCAGCGGCATCGACTCTTCGCTGGATGTCCTGCGCATTTTCCTTGTAGGGCGCTGTTTGGCCTGGGGCATCGTTGGAGGTCAAATGTTTACTTGACCCGTCATTGCTGCCATTTTTACCACTGATCATCACACCGATCAAAATGGCAGATGCCACCATTGAGGCACTGCCCAGTAGCAAAAACTGCCCTGTTTTGGACAGTCGCTTGGTGCCAGGCGGTGGGGTATGAATTTGCAGCGGCTGGTCCGGGCCATCAATGGCCGCCACCTCAACTTCCCCTGAATCGTCAGTCAGGGACTTTTTGCCAAAGTTGAACATCACTTGGTGCCCCAGTTGAACAAGCTGTTCTGCACTGATTTTTCGCATTTGACGGTTTGGGCGTTGTCACCCACACCCAGCACCAGACTGAGCTTGGCAGGCTTGCCATCAATGATGTAGTAGCCATTCACAAGCCGGGAATTCAATAACTCGGTGTCATGGTTCGAGACATTGAACACGGCAGGTGCATCACTTGTCGTGGCACCTGCCGGCAATTGAATGAAGGTGTGCGTGTCGTTGGCAAAGACCCGGGCCGGTTTGAAAGCCGCGTCCCCAGTGCAGCTATAAGCAAAATCAAGCGTCGTTGGATCCAGCTTGCCCGCCGACTTGTCGGCGACGACACGTTGGGCTTTGGCTTGTTCGGCGGCAAGTTTTGCAGCTGCAATCGATGCTTCAAATTCCGCCTTTTGGCGAGCGGACGCTTGTGCTTCAGCACTCAGATCACGGGTCATGGCCGCCGGGTCGTACCAGGTCACCATGG
>JAQSDS010000204.1 GCA_029946045.1 Rhodoferax sp. | reverse complement strand
GAGCAATGGTTAGAGCGTAAATAGATAAATGTGCTCAGTCGGATTGGTCTTTACGCAAAAGACCTTCCGTCTGACAACCACACGTGCGGAGGCGAACCGCACCGATTCCAAATAAATACTGAGTAGCTGCAACGGGGAACACGCTGCAGATGGTCAGTGCTGTCTCAAAATTTTTCAAAGGAGCAAGTGCACTTGCCTTGCAGCCCCCCTCAGTCGGCACAAGAACTGAGCTCAATTAACCAGGAATTCGCCATGAAGAAACAAAACATTATTAGCATTGCTATCCGTCATCTTTTGGAAGCATCGCAAATTGTCGCACCGCCTACCATTGAGGTATCGCCTAAAGAGGCTGCGGCCCACCATCTCCTAGTCAAGGACGACCCAACCAAATTTATTCGGGTCGGAATTAACGTGCCTGAAGACATTTTTGGGTATCAGCGTCTGCATGGAACGAGCGTTTACGCGACTGGAACTGCGGCTTTGATTTTAACGCGCAAGACGCTTGTGGATGCAGGCGTACCTCCAAGTGAGGTTGCTCTTCTGACTTCGCAGTACGTTACGCTTGAAAAGATTACCCTGCCATTCGTTCTCGAATTCAAATATCCCAAAACCGCGCAGAAGGTTGCTATGCAACTGCGTTCCCAGGTTAAGCGAGTTGGACTAATAATTCGACATGCACCTGAGCATCACGGGGTTGCATATTGTGGGACCCTACCCCAGGAAAATCAGCCTGTCCCGAGTCCTGCAGACCCAGACGATGCCTATGCCGTCAATGAGATTTCCATCGTCGTCCCGACGCAGCCGCAGGACCACATGCTTCGATTTGGTCTGGTTTTGCCCAAGGCAATTTTGAAGCAGCGTGGGTGGCATCGTCTCGAAACCTGGCGTATGGCCCATTCTGAAAATCTTTACGGACTCATATTTCGAGAATTTTTCCGTGGACTTCTTCGACTCGACATCCCGGTTCATTTCGAAAAGCCCAACGCAGAGGCTATGGCTAAACTTAGTCAGCAAGCAGCCAAAGTGTTAAACGACTACTTTGTCGGCAAGGATTTGAAAGTCGATTCGGATTTTGCGGTCGGTCGCCCAAAGTCCAAAGTAGGCCGCTCTTTTAACAGCTATCGTCTGCAAATACTTGACATAACAGGGTTCGATATTGCTATCCCATGGGCGAAGCAACAGACGTTGATGCCCAAAGAGCTGTGGGAACAGTTGATGTATCAAGGGGATTACGCGCCGCCAGATGCACGCGGTTCCGGTAATTTTTGTAAGTCGGAATGGCCCAAGCTGCTTCGACAACTAAATGATGGACCGTTGCCATCCATTGGCACAAGTTGCTAACCGCAGAGGCTAAATAGGTACCGTGTGAAGCAGCAGAGCACAGGTAATTTGTCGGGCAAAGGCCGCTAACCGGCTAACTCGACAACTTCCAATCCGTTGCGACCCCCAGTCTGAAAGTTGCATGAAAAACCATGCAATTTTCAGCTGCCATGTATGTTGAAACTGGCTGAAAAGTGCATGCGAAGCAAATGCAATTGTCAGGTACCAATTTCACGTATCACGGTCACCAAGAGGCATTTAAATAAACGCTCCGCAAACCGGGGTTCAACGGTGAATCCCAATGCCAAAGCCACGTTCAGAGCTACTTTGTCACCGGACGGAAAAGCCACCAAGCTGAAAACTGCACGTTAGTAACTTATGCAGCAAGTAGTGTAGTCAGCACACCAGTAACACAGTCGTTACTGCTTACTGTTCAGACCAGCAAATACCAGCACAGGTCATTGCTACCAGTGAAGGCCGCCAAGTGTAAGTGTTGTTGTTCTAGGCAGGTGTTAACGGTGTAGACCAATGCATGTCATTAGGTCGCTTTGGCCTAGACATGTCAATTTGCATCCAGCCTAGCAAGTGCAATTAGGCACTGCTTAGTCCAGTAAACCAAGTTAAACCGTAGACCAAATTTTAGGAGCTCATATGTGTGATTCGATCCAGATTGTTGCTTACATCGACCGTGATCTTTCCAGTGAAGACTATGGGGACTGTAACTTTCCCTCGGAGCCCTTGGATGCTGGCGTGTCCACCTCAGCAGACTTTCGCTTCCATTTCGGGATCAGCCCACTCACTGGGGCACGCTTCAAGATTACGCCGCTTGGCATGCAGCATCCGATCAACAAGAACCAGCTCTTGTCCTACGGACGCATTGCGGCCTACCTGATTGAAGTCAATGTACCAGCCTGCACAATCGGGCACAACCGCCAGCTCGTTAACGGCGTTCCAATGGCGATGCGTTCGGCCATCTTGCTTTTAAAGACCTGGCTGGCTGCAAATGGTTGCACTAAGGCTGGCCTTGAACGCATCAAGCCCAAGAACGCTGTTTTGGTTGGAGTGACCCTTACCTACCTGTATGCGTTTGAGACCGCTGCACTTGCCCGGGCCGCTTTGTTTGATTTTCGCAACCACTCAGAGGCTGTAATGAACAAGGGCCGAAAGGGTAGTAAGACCAAGCCGCCAGCCTTTTCAATCCCGAAGGATGTAGTGCCGATTGAGTCTGCAAATACGTTCACTTCCTATGTCCGTCAACGTGAGTGGCAGATTGCCGCTTACATCAAACAGGCAAATCAGCCAAATGGTTTGTGCCTGCCCTTAGATGACGATGGCTTGGAAGTGGAAATGCAGGCGCTGACCGAACGTACTCTGCGCGTGGAGGTCACGGTGCATGCGAAGTGGCTTCGGGATGAACAGTTGCACGCCATTGAAGCGTGGATTGGCCGTGATGAACCTTATGCGCGTGTCTTTGCACTGCTGCGTTTGACTCTGAAGTTGGATGTCGAATTACGTAAGAAGCGTCTCAAGAAGACAACCATTCCAGGCATGGCACTGACGGCCATTGAGAAGAAGTTCATGCTCTACCACCGAAATGGTGGCACGGTATATGACCACAAAGATCGGTGTAACTATCAAGAGATCGCATGGCAAAAGTTCTACTCTGCGATGCGCACCAAGGTACGTGATTTGCACAAGATCGACCTCGACACACCCTACGACATTCAGATTCAATTCATTTCGCCCGAACTGTCGGAACTGTTGGTGTACCCGGGTGAGCATCAGCCTGCCCCGCATTTGGCGGGCTATCAGTATTCACGGATCACCATGCCCGTTGTGTGTCGGAAACTCACGGGCTTTACGGACACCTTGGTTGGTCGTGGTTTTGGGGTATCAAAGTTCCCATCACTTTCGGGTCGCATCGGTTACCAGGGCATTGCTCCGAAGCCAGGGTGGAAAGGTGGATTCGCCAATGCACCCAAATGCTAGGGCCAGTGACAAGCTGCCCACGTGGTAACTGAACTCTGCTGTAAAGGACCATCGCGCAATCCTGCGTTGGTTCCCCAGAGGAGATTTTTATGACGACACCACAACAGGTCCAGCTTGATTTGGAAAAGGCGGAGATTTACATCCAGTACCGGAATTGGTATTCAGATCGTGCAGTCTTCCACCTCTACTGCGGGCTGTCCGTTACCGTGTACTACATGGCAGATGCGGTGCATGTAAAGGGCACACCAAAGGTTTACTACCGCTGGAGCCCAGTCGCCGCTCTACGAGCGGTGTTGCCCGTGAAGACGCTCTGGCAGAAGAGCCTCAAGTAGACATCCTTGTAGCCCGTGTGGATAGTTGAGTCCGCCTAGCTCCTTTTCGCAGTTGCGGATTGCAGTAGCTTTCGATGGGCTCGCAATGAGCGCTGCGAATGGAGCCGCAAGCGTAGTTTGAGGGTACTTGCGGCTCGCCAATCAAGCCAATTGCTTTTTCAAATACCCCGTGCATCTTGCCAATTTCATGCCATAGCCAACGGCTAGCCATAGGAGTACGCAATGCAATTACTAATCACCCGTTGGGGGCACAGCGCCGGAATCAGAGTGCCTGCCTTCATTATGAAAAGCTTGGGGCTCCGTCCCGGTGATTCTGTCAGCATGAGGTTGTTGGACAGCGGTGACTTACGCGTCCGACCCATCAAAAAGAATCAGCTGATCCCTGCTGATCCTGACAACTCGACGGATATTGCAATGGATCGACCAGCGCAGGTTGAAGAAGTGTGGTGACCGCGCAGTCCTTCGTCTCAGGCCCAACGAACACTTTGGAGAATCAATATGGTTGCACGACTTATCCGCCATGGCCTTGGAGGCGTGGCTATTCCAGTCTCGCGTGACGACGCTAAAAAGTTCGGTCTCGTGGCTGGCAAGCTGGTCCTGCTCTTTAAAGAAGGCCCGTTCATAGGCATCCGGAAAATAACGGAGGTCGCGGACGAAATTGAAGAGTACCGCCGTGAAGACCCCGAAGCC
>JAQSDS010000203.1 GCA_029946045.1 Rhodoferax sp. | reverse complement strand
TTTAAGCACATTGGAAATTCCAATTTTTGAATCGTTAAGTCCGACAGGCTGCTAGGGCGATAGCTGCCCATTGAGCTACACCAGCCCCAACGCACCAAGCAAACAGGATGTTCTGGGCACATGGCTACTGGCGATACTGCAGGCCACAACCGCTATGCCCACATTACCGGGCTGCGAGGCGAGGCGGTGAGTCCGCGGATTCTGTGGATGAAGAAAATCATCAGTGAAAACGCGCTGCGGCGCTGTAAGCGTCCCGGCGCGGCATCTTGAATGGCCGCTGAAAGGTTGAGATAGTGTGCGCGATGAACATCATGCACACAGTGCGGCCAAGGCGCGACCTGGCCTGATCGGCGTGCTGGAGAAACTCACGCCCGAACAGCGACCGGCCTTGATTCGAGGAGACTGCGGCTTCGGCAACGAACCCTTTATCACCGAACTGGAGGAGCGCGCCCAGCCCTACCTGTTCAAGCAGCGCCAGACCGTGGGTGTCAAGAAGGTGTTGACACGCCAGTTCGCGCGTGACGACTGGAATACACCTAGGCCCAGCGACCAAGGCTGGGGCGCAGTCGAAGACACCCTCAAACTCTAGGGCTGGGTCAAGTCGCGTCGGGTGATTGTCTTGCGTCGCGCCGTCAAAGCCGATTTGGCACTGATTCGAAAAACCAAGAACGAGCCGGGCGAGCAGATCGAGTCACTGATGCCGGACAAAGAGGTGCGGGCCTGGGAGTACGCGTTGCTGGTGAAAGACAGTGCCTACGCGCTGCATGCTTTCGCTCAACTCTATCGGGACCGGGTTGGCTGTGAGAACGGGTTTGACGAGTTGAAGAATCAGTGGGGATGGGGCGGCTTCACGACCCAGGACATCGAACGCTACCAGACCAGTGCTTGCGCTGCAGCGCTCGTGTACAACTGGTTGTCACGGCATTGCCGAGCGGCAAAGCCGGGTGTACACATGGAAGCCATCACCAGCCTAGCGTTATTGCTTGCCAGTGTGGCGCGCGCTGTCAAACATGCCGGACATACAACGTTGTATCTGACGCCCATGCATGCTGCCAAGGACAAGTTGCTCGCGCTCATCGCTAACATTCTTGCGGCTTTGAGTCATATAAGGGCTGTTTCGGAGTAGTTGCCTCTCTCGGATAGATGGAAGACATTCCTGAACTACGTCGTGGCTAAAATCACCCGACAACTCCCGCCGTGGCTACCGTCAGCCCTACTCACAGTGGCAGGGTAACTGCCGGATTTAAGATAAATCAGGGGCGACGAAGTGCCAACGGGTAGGAAGCAGTTGCTGCTGTCAAGGTCGTATCATCCATTCTTGGGGTACCGGAACAAGCATCTCAAGTGCCCGCTGTCCATAAGCCTTGCCTTGTGCGTCCAGGCGCAGCGAAGCCATTCCACCGCCGCCCAGTGCATTGTCGAGAACGAAGTTGAAGGCGTGTAGCCCCGGGACTTCATAGCGCACGACCGGGCCACCCACGATGCCGCTGAAATGCGCAGCGATGCGTGCCGGTGTCAGTAGGCAGCGCAAGTGGTTCATGTACTCCGGTTTGCGACAAAAGATGGCAATGTTCGATGAGTTCCCCTTGTCGCCCGAGCGCGCATGCGCAACCGCACGCAGAGGAACTTCGACCATTTCGGCTGGGAGCATAAGTTCGAGATCGTCAGAAGATGCGCGTTCCGTTGGCGCGTATTTTCCTTCGACGCTGACAGGGATCACAACGGGCATGTCGCGACCTACCGTCACACTTGGGGCAGCTAGTCGCGACTTGTCGATCAGAAAGGTATACAGGCGTACGACCGGAGCTGGCTTGGGGCGTCCTCCAATGAGGCCCGTGGTGCCTTGGGCGAAGCTCAGGCCCACTGACCCGAGTTCACGGGCAAAGATATCCAGTGCCTTGGCTTCACGGTGTTCCACCACCAAGCGCAAGACCACTTCCCGCGCGGCCAGCGCGCGCGATTGCTCGCCGTACGCCGATTCGGCCCCCAGTACTTCGACGTGCACGGCGCTGAAGTCGGCGAGGCCGCGTTCAATGAATCGCGCTCGAGCGCGCGCAATCAATGCTTCTGCGCTGCGGCGCGCTTTGCTGACTGCGTCGAAGCCGACGATCGCCAACATGCCGACGGCGCGGTAGCCGTCTTCAAACGTTGCCGAGACCTTGTAGCTGCTGGTGGGCGGACGGCCGTGCGCACCGCTGACATGGACGCGATCTGTGCCGTCCTGCACCAGCCGCACTTGCGAGAAGTCAGCCACCACATCGGGCAGGATGTAGGCCGCTGGATCGCCGACTTCGTAGAGCACCTGCTCGCTCACCGTGGCCGGGTTCACCAGGCCGCCGGTCCCAGCTGGCTTGGTAAGCGTGAACGCACCGTCAGCGCTGCATTCGGCGATGGGGTAACCGATGTTTTCCCAACCTGGTACGTCTTCCCAGTCGGTGAAGATGCCGCCGCAGGCCTGCGGCCCGCATTCGAGCAGGTGGCCAACCAAGCTTCCCGCGGCCAAACGGTCGTAGTCGGTCGCTGCCCAGCCGAATTCGTACATCAGGATACCAAGGCCAAGCGCGCTGTCGGCGCAGCGGCCAGTGATGACGATGTCCGCGCCTTGCGCCAGGGCCGCGGCAATTGGCAGCGCGCCGAGGTAGGCGTTGGCCGTCAGCAGTCCTTGCGGCAATGGGGCGCGCGAGATCCACTCCTGCGTGCCTTCGGCGCGCAGCGCCTCGACAATGGGTAGAAGGTCGTCACCGTCAACCACTGCCACGCGCAGTGGCAGAGCGAGTTCGCTCGCGATGGTCTCGAGTGCGCGCTTGCAGGCGTGTGGGTTGACGCCTCCGGCATTACTGACGACCTTGACGCCGCGCCGCGCAATGTCGACCAGATGCGGCTTCAGATAGCCGATGAAGTCCGGTGGAAAACCCGCTTCGGGATTCTTTTGTCGAGCGCGGGCCAGCAGCGACATGGTCACCTCGGCCAGGTAGTCCATCATCAAGTACTGCACGTCGGCTCCGAGCAGCTGCGGAGTCCCCATGGGGCTATCGCCCCAGGCGCCCGAGGCGCCGCCGATCCTGACCACGCGTGTGCTCATCATGCTTTCTCCTCGGCTGAGGCCCATCGCGGCTTGCGCTTTTCGTTGAATGCCGCCAGCCCCTCGCGTGCGTCTGCTGTGCGGGAAGCGATGGCAATCTGGGCTTCAGCCAACGACAGCGCATCGTGGAAGGCAAGCTCCTCCATGGCGGCAATCACCGCCTTACCACGTTTGACAGCCACCGGCGAGGCCGCAGCCAAGCGTGCCAGCAGCGCTTCGATGCGAGCGTCCAACTGGTCGTCGGCCACGACCTCGTTGGCCAGCCCGATTTCATAGGCGCGTGCCGCGCTGATCAGCTCACCCGTTAGGCACATCTCATTTACCATGCGAGGGCCGATCAAACGCCTTAGGTACACCAGTACCTGCATTGGGAACACACCTACCTTGACCTCGGGCAATCCGAAACGGGCACTCTCGGCGACGATGGCCAGATCGCACAACGACATCAAGCCCATGCCACCGGCGACGCAGGCCCCGTTGATGCGGGCGACCAGTGGAATGCCAAGCTCGCGCACGCGTCGTGCCAGCCTTCCGAAGTCGGTGGTGGGTTCGTCCAAGCCTTCGGGCGAGAACACATCTGTGCCCTTGCTGAGGTCAGCGCCGGCACAGAATGCCTTACGACCGGCACCTGTCAGCACAACGGCGCGCACGTCGTTGGCCGCAGCAGCTTGCTCGATGCCGGCATGCAGGCTCTTGATCACATCAAGGTTGAGCGCATTTCGGCGCTCTTCGCGGTTGATGGTGAGCCACAGCGTTGAACCGCGTTGTTCGATTAGCACCACGGGGTTCGTCAAGTTAGAGGTCATTGCTAGACTTTCAATAAATTTTTTACAAGCCGACGGCTTACCAGCGTCGCCACCGCATTGTTTTGTTGGTTGATGTTGGTTCGTGCCGATTCGTGTCTGGCCGATCAGCGCAAAGGAGGTCAAAGGGGCGTTCTTCACCTCTCGTCTTCTTCAAGCCAAACAGGTGCGCGACGTTCTACAAACGCTCGCATGCCTTCCTTGAATTCGTCACTGTTCAGTCGTCGCTTCTCCAGCGTAGGCGTCATGTCCCAAGCCGCTTGTTCCCCCAGTTGCAGTGCCGTCCGCGCTGCGCAAAGGCTGTCGCGAACAGCGCCCGGCGCGTGCTTGGCGATCGTACGTGCCAAGTCCAAACAAGTCGCCAACAGGTCGCCCGGCGCTGTGAGTCGGGAGATAAGACCGATCTGGAACGCTCTTTGGCCATCGATGGGCTGTCCAGACAGAATCATGTCCATCGCCACCGCCGC
>JAQSDS010000202.1 GCA_029946045.1 Rhodoferax sp. | reverse complement strand
CTTCATGGCGCCGGTCACCGCCTTGGCTAGCGCAGCAACAGACACGCTCACCGCCACCGCCACCGAACTCTCGCCCAAGGATGCCGCCGAATACCAGCGCTGGCTCAAGCAAAACGTGCGTGCCCACAAAAACCCGGCCTTGCGCGCCGTCACGCTGTCGTTCAAGCGACTGGGCCATGCGCCGGGCGACGCCACCGCCGACCAGCTTGACGCTGCGGCTGACCTGGCCGACCGTTTCAGCGCCGGCGAGGCCCGCGTCACCCATGAGCAAAACCTGTTGCTGCCCTGGGTAGCCGAAGGCGACCTGCCCGCACTGTGGCAGGCCGCCAGGAGCCTGGGCGTAGCCAAAGCCAACATCGGCCTGCTCACCGACATGATCACCTGCCCTGGCGGCGACCTGTGCGCGCTGGCCAATGCCCGCTCGCTGCCGCTGGCGCAAGCCGTGGCCGAGCGCTTTCAGGACCTGGACGAACTGTTTGACATCGGCCCAGTCGACCTGCACATCAGCGGCTGCATCAACTCCTGCGGCCACCACCACACTGGCCACATTGGCGTGCTCGGCGTCGACAAAGACGGCCGCGAGTGGTACCAGATCTCGCTTGGCGGCTCCGACGGCAGCAACTTGAGCGGCGCCGCCGTGCCCGGCAAGGTGATTGGCCCGTCGTTTGCGGCCAGCGAGGTGACCGACGTGGTGGAAGCGCTGCTTGACAGCTACCGCGTGTACCGCAAGGCCGGTGAAACGTTCATTGACTGCGTGCGCCGCGTCGGGCCCGACCCCTTCAAACTGGCCGCTAACGCGGTCCGCCACGAAACCCGCGACGGCGGCCGCGTGCTGCATGTGCACCTGGCCACCGCCGATGCCGCCACCGACTGACTTTGAAGCCGCAAGATCCGTCATTGCGAGCAGCGGAGCCCTGTGGGAGCGGCGCCCTCGCCGCGATTGCCCCAGGACAGCCTTCGACCCGAGGGCGGGCCTCCCACAAAGGCGGGGCTTCCCGGATTGCCGCGCTGCGCTCGCAATGACAGCGTTTTTCACGAATCAACTTTGACTCCATGATGACTATTTTTCAATTGATTACTTCCGAAACCGTCGCAGCGGCAGCCCCAGGCTTGCAGGTGTTGGCACTCGCCAACGACGCCGACCCGAGCACGTTGGCGCTCGATGGCGTGGCGCGCGTCGAGCTGAACTTTCCCAAGTTCACCGACGGCCGGGCCTTCAGCCAGGCCTACCTGCTGCGCCGTCGCTTTGATTTCAAGGGCGACATCCGCGCCACCGGTGACGTGCTGATAGACCAATTGCTGCAAATGCAGCGCAGCGGTTTCAGCTCGGCCGTGTTGCGCGCCGACCAGAACCTGGCCCACTCGCAACGCCAACTCGCGCACTTTGCCGGCTTCTATCAGGGTGATGCCGCACAGCCGCAGCCCTTGTTTGCCGCCCAGGGAGCCGCCGCATGAGCGCCATCGACCTCAACGCCCGCGCATCTACAAATTTTGCTGAAAAACTGGCGGAGACTCAGGCGCTGCTGCAACAGGCCGCGCAAGACTACGCACCACTGAACGTTGGCGACGCGCCACGCATCACACTGGCCTGCAGCCTGGGCGCCGAAGACATGGTGCTGGCGCACCTGATCAACAGCCTGCAGCTTGACATCGGCATTTTTGTGCTGGAAACCGGCCAGCTCCACGCCGAAACCTTGGCGCTGCTGGAGCGCTTGCAAGCCAACTCACGGGCACCGGTTCAGGTGTTCAAGCCAGTCCAGGAAGTCGCCGTCGCATTCGTGAAACGCGAAGGCAAAGAAGCCATGTACCAAAGCATTGCCTTGCGCAAAGCATGCTGCGCCATCCGAAAAATGGAGCCGCTAAGCCGCGCCCTGACCGGCAAAGACGCCTGGATCACCGGCCTGCGCCGCGAGCAGTCGGGCGCTCGTGCCGAGGTGGCCTTGATCGACCGCAGCGACGCCGCCAAAGTCAAATACAACCCCTTGGGTAACTGGACCTGGGGCGATGTGTGGTTCTACATCGCCCAAAATCAGGTCGACTACAACCCGCTGCACGACCAGTTTTACCCCAGCATCGGCTGCGCGCCCTGCACCCGTGCCATCAGCCTGGGCGAAGACTTTCGCGCCGGACGCTGGTGGTGGGAAGACGAGGCCGCCAAGGAATGCGGCTTGCACGTGAAAGCCAGCGCATGACCCATAACGCAACCATGAACCCCTGCTTTTGTGGGAGGCCCGCCCTCGGGCCGAAGGCTGTCCTGGGGCCGAAGGCTGTCCTGGGGCAATCGCGGCGAGGGCGCCGCTCCCACAGAGCCCAGCTCCCACAGAGCCCAGCTCCCACAGAGCCCAGCTCCCACAGAGCCCAGCTCCCACAGGGCTCCGCTCCTCGCAATGACGATACCGACATAAAAAAATGAACGCACCTACCCCATCTGAACTGCTGCACCCCATGACGCACCACCCTCGCCCGGACCATTTAAGCAACGCCCACCTCGACGCGCTCGAAGAAGAAACCATCTTCATTCTGCGCGAGGTGGCTGCCGCCTTTGAGCGCCCCACCCTGCTGTTCTCGGGCGGCAAGGACTCACTGGTGATGCTCAAGTGCGCCGAAAAAGCCTTTGGCACGCCGGCCACCGGCGGCAAGATTCCCTACCCGTTGTTGATGATCGACACCGGCCACAACTTCCATGAGGTCACCGACTTCCGCGATGCCCGCGCCAAAGAGCTGGGCGCCGACCTGATCGTGCGCAGCGTCGAAGACTCCATGGCGCGCGGCACCGTGCGTCTCGCCCACCCCGGTGAGTCGCGCAACGTGCACCAGTCGGTGACCTTGCTGGAAGCCATTGAAGAGTTCCGCTTTGACGCGCTGATTGGCGGCGCCCGCCGCGACGAAGAAAAAGCCCGCGCCAAAGAACGCATCTTCAGCCACCGCGACAGCTTTGGCCAGTGGCAACCCAAAGACCAGCGCCCCGAGTTGTGGACACTGTTCAACACCAAGCTGCAACCCGGCGAACATTTCCGCGTGTTCCCGATTTCCAACTGGACCGAGCTAGACGTGTGGCAATACATCGCCCGCGAGAACATCGCCCTGCCCAGCCTGTATTACACGCACCAGCGCGAAGTGGTGGAGCGCAAAGGCCTGCTGGTGCCGGTGACCGAGCTCACGCCATTGAAACCCGGCGAAGTGGCCGAACTGCGCGACGTGCGTTTTCGCACCGTGGGCGACATCACCTGCACCTGCCCGGTGGAAAGCCTGGCCGCCACGCCCGACCAAATCGTGCTGGAAACCCTGGCCGCCGACGTCAGCGAACGCGGCGCCACCCGCATGGACGACAAAACCTCAGAGGCTTCGATGGAGAAGCGCAAGAAAGATGGGTATTTCTGACAGCCTTCGGCCCGAGGGCGGGCCTCCTACAAAGGCAGGGCCAGCACCCCGTGGGAGCGGCGCCCTCGCCGCGAATGCTCCCAAACAACCATTGACCCGTTAACTCATTTACCCTCACCATGATGACCACGACTAATTTCACTGCGCCAGCTGCACAGACCGCGACGCCAAGCCAGTCCGACACCAGCACGGCACTTAAATTCATCACCTGCGGCAGCGTGGACGATGGCAAAAGCACCTTGATTGGCCGCCTGCTGATCGACAGCAAAAGCGTGCTGCTAGACCAGCTGGCTAACGTCTCCAAAAGCGGCGAGGCCGACCTGGCGCAGTTCACCGACGGCCTGTCGGCCGAGCGCGAACAAGGCATCACCATCGACGTGGCCTACCGCTACTTCAACACGGCCAACCGAAAATTCATCATTGGCGACGCACCGGGCCACGAGCAATACACCCGCAACATGGTCACCGCTGCCAGCAGCGCCGACGCCGCCGTGGTGCTGGTCGATGCCACCAAACTGCAATGGCAAGACGCACATTTAAGCCTGCTGCCGCAAACCCGCCGTCATTCGCTCTTGTGCCACCTGCTGCGCGTGCCCAGCATCGTTTTTGCGGTCAACAAGCTCGACGCGCTGGGTGACGATGCGGCAACCGCTTTCGCCCACATCAGCGCGGCGCTGGAAAAATTCTCTACTGAAGCCGGCCTGGAGTTCGCCACCATCGTGCCCATTTCTGCGCTCAAGGGCCACAACGTGGTCGAATCTACCGATGACGGCTGGTGCGGCTACACCGGCCCGAGCCTGCTCGACATCCTGGAACTGCTGCCGGTGACCCCGTTTGACACGGCACTGCCGCTGGCTTTCCCGGTGCAATGGGTCGAAAAATTCTCGGCCAGTGCCGACACCTCACAAGGCCGCCGGGTGTTCTGGGGCCGGGTCGGTGCCGGCGTCGCCCAAGTTGGTCAGACCGTCAAGGTGTTGCCGAGCGGCCAAACTG
>JAQSDS010000201.1 GCA_029946045.1 Rhodoferax sp. | reverse complement strand
TTGGCTTGAAAATATTTTTTCAGCATGGCATCGGCATCGGCGAGGTCGCCGCGCGCCGAATCAATCTGGCGGGCCAGCAAACCCAAGCGGGCGTTGAGCAACTTGAGCTTGAAGTTTTCCCGCAAAAAAAACGACTGCTCGGGTGACAGCAAGGCCGCGTCCGGAGCCTCGACGCGGCTCACCCTGACCAGGTTGCGCGCCTCGCCAAGCACCATCTGAAGACCAGCTTGCCACCAACTGACAGCAGCCTGTGGCGGCGTCACCAGATTTTTCTCAACTTCCCGCGCCGGCGCCACCGCGTTGGCCAGCACCAGTTCATCAGCCAGATGCACCAGTTCATCGAGCTTGATAAGCAGGGTGGGGGTATCGCTGACGGCTGAAGATTTGACCCGTTCGATGTCCCGGGCAATGGCGCGCTGCAGCAAGGCCAGCCGGGGTTGCGCCGCACGCACAATGCGCTGGTCGGCACTTTTCAAGGCCACCAGCAGGGGCTCGACGCTGCCGGTCAATTGCGCCTGTTGCTGCGCCAGGCGCAAGGCCGCGTCGATATCGACCACCAGGTTTTCATCACGCGAACGCGACATGCTTTGCATCAACTCATCAAACTGGCTGCGTTGCAAGGCGACTTCACTCAAGCGTGAGTCAAGCACCGCAGCGCGCGCTGCTGCATCTTGCGCCAGCGTCACCGCCTGCTTGGCCATGGCACGCGCCTCCAGCGACTGCGACTGTGCCTCGCCGCTCTGGCGCGCCAGCTGCTCCTGCATGCCAGCCACTTTTTGCCACAAGGCCGCCCCGGCCAGCAAAGTCAGCAGGACCACCAAGCCAAGACCCCACAAGGCACTGCGCATGAGCGCTTCGCTCTTGGCGACAGGACCGGGGGCGACAGACACAGTTTCGGAATTCGGCACATCCGCGCCACCGGGGCTGGCTGATTCAGGGGAAAACTGGGGGTTCATGCCAAGGATTCTACCGAGGCCAGTACCTCATCCCAAGTGGGCCGTGTCTGCGCTACCACACCGAAACCCAGGCCCCGTGCCGCTGCGGCAATGCGCGGGTGGGTGGCAACAGCCCGTGCGGTCGACCAGTCCTGCCCGGGCAGCAGGCTTTGCAAATGACCCAGTGCTTCCGCACTACTGAACAACCAGATGGCACCATCCGAGGCAGCCGACTGCGCCAATGCACGCTGCGCGTGCATCCAAACAGGTGCGCCGCGTTGGTAAGCCACCACAAAATCGACATCGGCACCGTTTTGGCGCAGCTGCTCGGCCAGCCATTCGCGCCCCACCCCCTGGTCGTTGTCGACCACCGATGTGCCGTCGGGCGCCACGCTGTCGCCGCGCACAATCAGCACCCGGTCACCCGGCTGCACTTGGCTGGCTACTTGTTGCCACAGTGCCTCGGAATCGAACTGCCCGGCCTGCTCTGGCGGCGTGTCCAGCCTGGTCACAGGAACGCCGTGGTGCAACAACGCATGGGCGGTGCCGGGGCCGGTGGCCCACCAGCGGGTTGCCATGGCGGCCAAGGCTTGCCCGTCACACGTTGCTGCTGGTTTCCCCTGAAAAAAATAGTCGACCGCATGGCGGCTGACAAACATCGCCGCCTTGTAAGCCGGCAGCTTCAGCCAGGCCGCGTTTACTGCGGCTGCATCCGCCAAGGCGCGCACCTCGATCAGCGGCAGCACCAGGGCGTCATGGCCGCTGGCCTCAAACCTGTCTGCCCAGTGCTGCGCCTGCGGCTGCACCCGGGTCACGATGAGGCGCACGTTCAGTCCGCTTGCTGGGCCGCTGCGGCCAAATGCGCCAGTGTGCCGCCTTGTACCAGCACCTGGGTGCGCAAGGCGTCAGCCACGCGCTGACCCAGAGCAGCGGCACTGGCCAGATCGCTCACCGGGCCGCTCAAACTCACACGCACCAGCGGCAACTTTCCGTCGGTATCGCCCCAGGCGGCATCGATCGTGAGCCGCTCATCAGTCAGCGTGGCATAGGCCGCCAGCGGCATGGAGCAGCTGCCGCCCATGGCCCGGCTCACGGCGCGTTCTGCGGCCACGGCCAGCCAGCTGGTGTGGTGCACCAGCGGTGCCAGCGCCGCCACCACGTCGGTGCGGTCGCTGCGCACCTCGATGCCCAAGGCCCCCTGGCCTGCCGCAGGCAGCATCACCGATGGCTCAAAGACCGCACGAATGCGAGCCGATAAACCCAGCCGCTTGAGGCCGGCAGCGGCCAGCACGATGGCGTCGTACAAGCCGTCGTCGAGCTTGCGCAAACGGGTGTCGAGGTTGCCACGCAAGGGCTCAATACGCACATCGGGCCGCAGCGCACGCAGCAAAGCCATGCGGCGCAGGCTCGACGTGCCCACCACCGCGCCTTGCGGCAGGGCATCCAGATTGGCATAGGTGTTGGAGACAAAGGCATCGCGCGGGTCTTCACGCTCCATCACGCAGGCCAGGCTGAAGCCCTCGGGCAGCTCCATGGGAACGTCCTTGAGCGAGTGCACCGCCAGGTCGGCGCGCTTTTCTTCGAGCGCAACTTCGAGCTCCTTGACAAACAGGCCTTTGCCGCCGACCTGACTCAGGGCGCGATCGAGAATTTGATCGCCCTGGGTGGTCATGCCCAACAGCGCGACTTGGTGACCCATGCCGCTGAGCAGGGCCTGGACATGCTCGGCTTGCCACATGGCGAGCCGACTTTCTCTGGTTGCAATGGTGAAGTGATGCATAGTCATTGGCAAAATGCCGTACCTCTTTCGTAATCTTGGTCCATCCGGGAATGCTAGCATGGCTTTTGCTTAAGTCCTTCCTTCCCAGACCATCCAAACTGCCATGTCCAAGCCCAGCCCTGCATCCAAAAACAACGCCCTCCCCAGCAGCGAACGCCCGCTGGTCGAAGACATCCGCCTGCTTGGGCGCATTTTGGGCGACGTGATTCGCGAGCAGGAAGGTGACGCCGCCTATGCCCTGATCGAGCAGATCCGCCAGCTCTCGGTCAGCTTTCGCCGCCATGCCGACCCGGCGGCCGACAAAGCGCTTAACAAATTGCTCAAGTCGCTCAGCAGCGACCAGACCGTGAGCGTGGTGCGGGCCTTTACCTATTTCAGCCATTTGGCCAACCTGGCCGAAGACCGCCACCACATTCGCCGCCGCGCGGTGCATGAGCGCGCCGGCAGCATCCGCCCGGGCAGCATCGAATTAACGCTCAAGCGCCTGAGCAGCGGCGGCATCACGCCACAAGCCATCAGCGAGATGCTGGCCCACAGCTTTGTCTCACCCGTGCTCACGGCCCACCCGACCGAGGTGCAGCGCAAAAGCATTCTGGACGCCGAGCGCGCCATTGCCCAGCTGCTCACCACCCGTGACGACATCCTGGCGCAGGCGGCGGCCAGCCAGGTGGCGCACGATGCCCTGACCCCACGCGAGTTGTCCGGCAACGAGGCCCAGCTGCGCGCCCGAGTCTTGCAGTTGTGGCACACCCGGCTGCTGCGTTTTACCAAATTGACGGTGGCCGACGAGGTGGAAAACGCGCTGAGTTATTACGAATCCACTTTTTTGCGCGAAATACCCAAACTCTATGCCAGCCTGGAACAGGCCCTGGGGCCGCACCCGGTGCACAGTTTCCTGCGCATGGGCCAGTGGATTGGCGGCGACCGGGACGGCAACCCCAACGTCAACGCCCAGACCCTGAGCCACGCACTGCGCCGCCAGTCCGACATGGCACTGCGGCATTACCTGACCGAGGTCCATTACCTCGGCGGCGAGCTGTCGCTGTCAGCCATGCTGATGGATTTCCCGCCCGAGATGCAGGCCCTGGCCGAGCACTCACCCGACAGCAACGAACACCGCAAGGACGAGCCTTATCGGCGTGCCCTGATCGGCGTCTATGCGCGGCTGGCCGCCACCCTCAAAGACTTGAGCGGTGGCGAAGCGGCGCGCCACGCGGTGGCGCCGCAAAACCCCTACCGCTCGCCCGATGAATTGCTGTGCGATTTGCGCGTGATCGAATCGTCCCTGATCGCGCAGCAGGCGCAAGCCCTGGTCGGGCAACGGCTGCAGCCGCTGATCCGGGCGGTGGAAGTGTTTGGCTTTCACCTGGCCACGGTCGATCTGCGGCAAAGCTCGGACCAGCATGAAGCGGTGCTGGCCGAACTGCTGGCCACAGCGCGCATCACGCCGCACTACGCCAAGCTCGATGAGGCCGCCAAGCGCAGCTTGTTGCTGGGCCTGCTCAACGATGCACGGCCGTTACGGGTCATGGGTCACAGCTACAGCGACCACGCCATCAGCGAGATCAGCATTTTTGAGGCTGCCAAACAGTCACGCGCCTTGTTTGGCAGCCAGGCCATTCGCCACTACATCATCAGCCACACCGAAACCGTCAGCGACTTGCTCGAAGTCATGCT
>JAQSDS010000200.1 GCA_029946045.1 Rhodoferax sp. | reverse complement strand
AGCGCGGTATGGACGGCGTGTTGTCCACCGAACCCCGGCCCAAGCGGGCATCGCGCGCTGGCGTTTCGGGCGATTGAAGCAGGCCACCATGAGCAATCCGTTTGACCTGGCACAGCCCTTGGCCTATCAGCGCTGGCGCGACGCCACACTGGCCAGCCAGCCGCGCCAGGCTGCCGATTTGATTGTGGACGTGGCGGACCCCAGATCGCTATCACGCGAAGAGCGCGAGGCGTTGCTGCAGCGCTGCGATGTGGCCAACATGGCCATCTACCGCAGTCCGGTGGTGTCCGAAGACAAAGCCATTCCAGTCCAGCTGGCGCGCCAGCTCGGTTTGTACCAGCTGGACGGCAACTGGCTGGCCGACGAAGACGGTATTTCACCCATTGCGGTGGCGGCCCCCAGCGGCGATCGCCCGGCCTTCATCCCCTATACCAACCGCCCCATCAAGTGGCATACCGACGGCTATTACCAGCCCGAAACCCGCCCGATCCGGGCCATGGTGCTGCATTGCGTGCGCCCGGCGCGTCAGGGCGGCGACACCGCGCTGCTGAACCATGAGATGGCCTACATGGCCCTGCGCGACGCCAACCCTAACTGGGTGCGCGCCCTGATGGCGATGGACGCCATGACCATTCCAGAGCGGCTTGACGACGACGGCATGGCCCGCCCCGAGCAGGCCGGGCCGGTGTTCATGGTCGATGCCTTGAGCGGAAAACTGCACATGCGCTACACCGCGCGCACCCGCAGCATTGTCTGGAAAGACGATGCCGCCACGCAAGACGCCGTGGCGTTTCTGGCAGATTTTCTTGCCAGCGACAGCCCCCACATTTTTCGTTTGCGCCTCGAGGCCGGCATGGGCCTGGTGTGCAACAACGTGCTACACGACCGCGCCGGCTTTGTTGACGACCCCGGTGCGCCGCGCTTGCTGTACCGGGCACGTTACCTTGACCGCATCGCCCGACCCATGACAGGAGCCACCACACCATGAGCCACCAAGTCAGTGTTTGGCGTGCCGCCCAGCTGCTGGGCGTGGCACGCGGCGTGCTGCAACAGAAAGTGCGCGACGGCACGCTGGTGCTGAACGACGGCTGGGTCTCGACCGATGTCTTGCTGCGGCTTTACCCGGATGCGCAACTGGAAGAGTCGGGCCTGCTGGAGCGGGTCACCCAGATCCGCGATGAAGCTTTCGGAAAAAGGGTCCGAGAGCGCCTGCTGCCAAGCCAGGAAGTGCTGGCGCAACGCCTGTTTGCGCAAAGCCAGGAGCTGGCCGATGTGCGCAAGCACTTGCAGCGCTACCACGAGCTGGTGGTGGCCCTGCAACAGGAAATTCGGGCGCAGCGCAAGCAGCAGCCCAGTGCAGCCAGCTGGCTGGAACTGGAACAACACATCACGCAGGGGCTGGCCCAGGCCCTGGCCACCGAGCCGGTGGACATGCTGGAGGTAATGGACGATATGCTCAAAGTCATGACGGCGCAGGTCACGGTGCGACCCAGCGGCCACCAATTTCCCGTAGAGGGACGCGCCAACCTGTTGCAGGCGGGACTGCACGCCGGGCTCAAACTCAATTACGGCTGTGGCAACGGCAGCTGCGGCATGTGCAAGGTGCGCGTTATCTCAGGCGAAGTGGCCAAATCCCAGCACTTTGACTACCCGCTGTCAGAGGCCGAAAAAGCCCAGGGCTATACCCTGATGTGCTGCCACACCGCTGCCAGCAGCGAGCTGACACTGGAACTGCTCGAAGCCAGCGACCCGCGTGACATCCCGGTGCAGCTGATTGCCACCCAGGTGCGGGCCATCACCCGGCTGGCACCCGAGACGATTTTGTTGCACCTGCAAACCCCGCGCAGCCACCGGCTGCGCTTCATGGCGGGCCAGTCTGTGCAACTGGGCTGGACAATGGCGGGGCATCAGGACGCGTCGCATAGTTACCCGCTGGCCAGTTGCCCCTGTGACGAGCGCAACCTGCTTTTTTTCATCACCCACAACGACGCCGACAGCTTTGCCCAGCGCCTGTTTGCCGGCGACATCAAACCGGCATCGACCGTGACGGTGCTGGGTCCAAGCGGCGAATTTGTATTGGCTGAAGGCCACCGACCGCTGGTGTTTGCTGCCTGTGACGCCGGTTTTGGCCCCATCAAGAGCTTGATCGAACACGCCTTGTCGCTCGACGCCGCGCCCTCGCTGTCGCTGTTCTGGCTGGCAACGCGCCCAGACGGCCACTTCTACAGCAACCAGTGCCGGGCCTGGTCGGAAGCGCTGGACCAGTTCGAGTACGAACTCGACACCCATCCTGACGCCGAGCTGGGCGCCTGGCAGATCGCCCAAGCCATGCGGGCCGACCTGTTTGACATTGACTGCGACTTTTACCTGGCCGGCCCGGTGGCATTCGTGCGCGCCCTGCATGACGAGTTGCGCAACTCCGGCGTGGCCGAATCCCAGATCGCCACCCTGGTGCTTTGACCCCTTTTTAACCCCCAAAGACCTATGCAGACCCAAGCTCCGGATGTCAGCAACACCTATGTTGAAGCAACTCAAACTGCTTTTGATGCGAGCCTGCCCGAGTGCGCTGGCGGCGAGTCGTTTGCGCTGATGGTGCAGGGCTTCAGCATGGCCCCGGAATTTCTGGAGGGCGAGATCATCCTGATCGAGCCCGAAGGTCTGGCCAAGGATGGCTCTTACGTGCTGGCCATGCATGAACAGGAATGGACCTTCAGGCAGCTGTTGCAGACTGATGCCGGCTGGTTGTTACACCCGCTGAACCCGGCCTTTCCCGACGCCGCCATTCCCGACCTGTCGTCCATCCACGGCGTCATCATCCAAAAAGCCCTTCCCGGGCGGCGCCGCGCCTCCAAACATTACGTCTGATACCGCCCGAACGCCAACAACTTGCCCTGCCATGCCTTACTACATTTACCGCATCAAGCCCTTTTCCCAACTGGACCAACTCAGCGCCCATGAGAGTTTTGCCGATGCCACCAGCCAGGCCAAGGCGCTGCGCCTGCAACCCGATTTGCCAGGCACGGACAAGATCAAGGTGATTTTTGCCGACACCCCCTTGCAGGCCGAAGACCTGCTGTGCCAGGTGCGCACCCCCGGCCCCAAGGGCGACGACTGAGGTGCTGTCGCGTTCAAACCTCGGTGCTGTGCTGCGCGGGGTCACCCGCAGGGGCGGCTCGTGTAGCTTGCCGCGTTCAACCCACAGTGATGTGCTGCGCGCGGCAACCGGCAGGGGCGGCCGCCTCATACTGGGGTACCAGAAATCGGCGACCACCCCTGCCGGTTACCACGCGAGACGGTGAATGTGCGAAGGTCTTGAAGGCAAATACAAAGCATGTCCCATGTACTGCCACGAGCGCTAGCGCAGTGGCTGACTTTGGGGGCTGACGATTTCTGGTACTCCAGTATGAGGAAGCCGTCAAAGCCAGCCGCTGCGCGGGTACCGTTAACAAATCCGAATTGGTATTTACAACCCGGATGATGAAAACGGAGGCATGGATTACTTCACTGCGTTCGCAATGACGAGACGCTCAGACTTTAAACGCAACCAGTCGGTTTGGGCAGACCGCCGTATTTGGTAATCGGCTTCATGGGCCCGGTCATCCACAATTTGAAGACGGCATTCTGGTCTTCGTCGATGAACTTGGCAAACTTGCGAATCGGCGGCACGCTGCCAAACTCTTCGTAATAAGCGCGGGCCTTGAGGATGTGTGACCACTTGACATCGTCCAGCTCGTAGCCGTCGGCCTCGGCCATGGCACGGCCAATTTCGTCGGTCCAGTCGCCCATGTCGGTCAGGTAACCATCGCCGTCGCGTTCTGGCAGGTTCATTGTGTGATCTCCGGTTGGGGTGGTTTGGCATGGTGCGCCATCAATTGGTCCAGAAAACGGCGCAAAAAACCTTCGGTCTGCATGCCGTGAAAACGGTCTGTGACCTGGCCGTGGCTGTAAGCGATCACGGTCGGGAAACCCTTGGCCTGGTGGCGCCCGGCAATACGCATGTTTTCGTCGGCATCCACCCGGGCCAGTACAAAGCGCCCTGCGTAATCCTGCGCCAGACGCTCCAGCAAGGGCGTCAGCACCCGGCACGGGCCGCACCAGTCGGCACCGATGTCGAGCAGCACCGGCAACTGGTATGAACGCTGCAGCACCGCGTCATCAAAATCCGACTCGGTGACATCGACAACAAAAGGCATCGGTTTCAAGCGCGCCAGTTCTGGTAATGCATGGTGGCGGCAGCACCACCGATGATGCTGGCCAGCACAATAAAGGAACCCAGCGCCAGGGTCGAAACGCCCGCCAGCCCCTGGCCAACCGTGCAACCCAGGGCGGTGACACCGCCAAAGCCCATCAGCACGGCACCCAGCAACTGGGTGCGCAGGTCTTCCACAGAGGCAAAGCCTTCCCAGCGAAAC
>JAQSDS010000199.1 GCA_029946045.1 Rhodoferax sp. | reverse complement strand
TGCGTGCCACTTCACCTTCAGTCCACCCGCAACCAGATCAACTCGCTCGATCATCAGTTTGACGATCCTTATCAGCTCGGCCGGGTACAACTGCTCCCAAGCCTCTCCGAGGTGGTGCAGGGCCATCACGATTTCGTCCTCGTTGACCTGGACACCCTGGAGTTCAAGGGATTTGCAAACGGCGGTGATGGCTTCTGGACTGGACAGCACCGTTTTGACCTGGTTGACCGTCGCAGCTTCCACCTCGGCTGCCGGAATGCGCTCGTGCGTTTTACCCGCTGCACCAAATCGCATTTCAGCCTTGGAGACGTAATAGCGGTACTTGCGTTTGTTCTTGCTGGCATAGGTCGGGTACATCGGGTCGCCACTTGGGCCAAACAGCAGACCGCGCAACAGCGCATCCGTGCTCTCTCGTGTTTGTGTTTCCGCTGACCTGACGTGTGGGTCGCGCGCCAGCACTTCATGCACCTGACCCCACAACCCATGGTCAATGATGGGTGCGTGCGCGCCCGGGAACCAACTGCCCTTGTGCGACAACTCGCCCAGATAGATGCGATTACGCAGCAGCTTGTACAGATATTTCCGGTCCATCTGGGTGCCACTGCGCACCTGACCGTCCTGCGTTGTCCAGGCTTTGGTGGTGATGCCCTCGCTCGCCAGTCCCTGCGCGATGCGTGTCGGTGACCCAATCGTGAGCATTTCGCCAAAGATGCGCCGGACCAGTTGAGCCTCAGTCTCGTTGACCAACAACAGCCGATTGGCAACGTCGTAACCCAAGGGCGGCACACCACCCATCCACAGCCCCTTGCGTTTGCTGGCGGCAATCTTGTCGCGGATCCGCTCGCCGGTGACTTCCCGCTCAAACTGTGCGAACGACAGCAGCACGTTGAGCATCAATCGGCCCATGGACGTGGTGGTGTTGAACTGCTGAGTGACGGACACAAACGACACGCCTTGGCGCTCGAACACTTCCACCATCTTTGAGAAATCCGCCAGGCTGCGGGTGAGCCGGTCGATTTTGTAGACCACCACAATGTCGACCAGACCACGCTCTATGTCCGCCATCAGGCGCTTGAGTCCGGGGCGCTCGGTGTTGCCGCCCGAAAATCCTGGGTCGTCGTAGTCGTCCACCACCGGAATCCAGCCCTCAGAGCGTTGGCTGGCCACATAGGCTTGGCCAGCCTCTTTTTGGGCATCGATGGAGTTGAATTCCTGCTCCAGCCGCTCGTCACTGGATACGCGGCAGTACACGGCACACCGTTTGCGCGGTTTGGGTGATGCGATTTGGGTGTTGGCGTTCATGCAGCCTCCTTGCGGTTGGTTTTAAGGCCAAAAAACAGGGGCCCAGACCAAGGCGTGCCGGAGATGTGTCTGGCCACCGCAGAGAGGCTCTTAAAGAACTTGCCCTCATATTCAAAGGTGCCCTCGGCGGTCACGGTCACTTTGTGGTCACGGTCGCCCCATTCACGCAGTAAGACGGTGCCAGGAGCGAGTTCAATGTCTCGCGGCAACTGTCTGCTTTTGATCTTGGAGTGGCGCATGCCTATGTTGATCAGTCGGCGCTGGGTGTCTACGCTCAAGCCACCAAACGCCTGCTCCTGAAGCTTGTAGGCCACGCGCGATTCCATGTAGTTACGGTTGGGGTTGTCCGGACGGCGTTTGAAGAACCGATCCCACAGCTTCCACAGGTCTAGCATTGGTAGGCTGGACAGTGCTGCCACTTGGGCGGCCACTGAAGTGCTGGTGTCGTTCATTTGGAACTCCTTGGTTGGTAGGGGTTCGTATGAACGCGCTGGTGACCAGAAAAGCCAAGTCCAACTTGTCTTTCATTTTGATCTGTTGCGGCCTGACCACTGGCATGGGTGCGCAAAATGGCAGCCGCCAGGATGGACGTAATCTCGGCTGCGCGCTGGCGCGCTGACATCTGTTCGGGAGGAGTGAGTTTGATTGGTTTCATGGGTTGCAATGGGCATTTGAAAGTCCCACAAATCATGATTCAAATCTTCCAAGACGATGGGTAACGTAGGGTAATGCTTAATCTTGCAATTATTTAAAAGCAACTTTTTCTTGCATTTCTATGCTTGCATGTTTAAACTATGCGTTTTGGAGGTAACTGCCATGCTTGGAAAAATTTCGCAGAAGCTGATCGGCTACCGCGTTAAATCCGCACGCGTTGCGAAAGGCTGGACCCAAGACCAACTTACAGATGGTTTGGGCTTGAAAGACCGCCAGTCAGTCTCTGATATCGAAAACGGCAAGCGCTCGCTTAAACCAGATGAAATGCTGGCGCTTGCGGATCTGTTTGATCGTGATGTTGAATTTTTCATCGACCCGTTCGCCGTTGCTGGCGAGGCGCAGTTTTCCTGGCGTGCTGCGCCGGAAGTGCCCGAGGACAGCCTGGACGGGTTCGAACTCAAGGCTGGTCAGTGGATCGGCCTGCTTCGCTGGTTGCGCGAGCAGCAGGACAGCCGGTCAAGTGTTCTCAAGCGCGCCCTGCGACTGTCTTCGCAGTCGTCTTTCGAGGACGCGCAGGAACGTGCGGAAAGCCTGGTCGCCGAGCTTGATCTCGGCATCATTCCAGCCGAAGGTTTGATCGACAAGATCGAGCGCAAGCTGGACATTCCGGTTCTGTTCGTCGATACGGTCGACACTACCGATGGTCATTCCATCTCGGGAGCTACCTGTCACCTGGAAGAGATGGGTGTCATCCTGATCAACCGCAACGAGAACGAAGCCCGGCGCTTCTTCGATCTGGCGCACGAGCTCTTTCATGCTCTGACTTGGGATGCGATGAAGCCGGATCACCGGGAATCAAACTCCATTGAGGAACGAAGCAAAGTCAAGCGCATCGAGCAGTTGGCGAACAGTTTCGCAGCAGCGCTGCTGATGCCGAGTGCTTCTCTCGATAAGTTGATCAAGCGTGACCAGCTAGAGAACATTGCGCACCTGTGCGAAGTCGCTTCCCTGCTGCGGGTTGCTCCCGTCACGCTGGCATGGCGATTGTTCAACCTCAAACTCATCGGTGTCGACACCCAGCGGAGTCTTTCGCAAGAAAAACAGAGGCCATCGGTGTCAGGCCCACCAAAGCGGTTCTCTCCCACTTTTGTGAAGATGCTGCACGAGGCCCTGGAGAACGGAAGACTTTCGGCTCGCAAAGCCGCCAAGACAATGGGTCTTGGACTGGCCGGGTTGACCGAGCTGTTTGCTCAGTACGACCTCCCCGCACCGTTTGATCTGTAAGGTGAGCCCCGTATGCCGAAAATCCGAGTTTTCGCGGACACCAATGTCATCCTTGAATCATTCCGAACAGGCTGCTGGGCCGCGATCTGCAACCACTTCGTCATCGAGACAGTCGAGAAGTGCGTAGAGGAAACGCTTACCGGCAATCCTGGCGATCCCCGACACGTCGCAGTACCTGCTGCCGATTTGAAAGCAGGGCTTGCCGCACAGCACCCGGTCAGTAGGAAAGAGCTTGCAACCCTCGTATTGAGCAACCCTTCATGCAGCACACTTGATGATGGCGAAAAGCATCTCTTTGCTTGGCTGGCTGCCAACAAGCTGTTGCCCTCCCAGGTCATCATAGTCACGACCGCTGACAAGGCTGCTTTGGTGGCATCGAATGGACTGGGCTGGCTCGATTGCATGACCTCGTTGGAAGACTTGGCCCGCCAGGCAGGTGTCGGGCGCGGCAATCGCAACGCATTTGCATTGCAGTACCGCGAAGACTGGTTGTCCAGCATCAAAACCAAGATCAGGTTGGGAATCATCCCGTGACAAACGTTTGAAGCTGTGGGCGCAACCATCAAGGGGAGGAAAGCCACTCAGCATTGTTCAAGGAGCATCAAGTGGCAAAAAAATCACAAAAAAACAGCAAGCATGTCGTTGACCTGATCAACTCGGCGACCCTTACATCGATATCGCGGCTGGCACGAGTCGACAAGTTCACATTTCTGGCCGTGCTCGACACGTCCAAGCCTGAGCATCTGGCCCGTTCAGAACTGCTCGAATGTATTCAATCAGTCAAACGCGAGGACATCACCATAGCGGATCAAGAGGCGGTGCGTCTACTTCAGCTGGTGCGCTTCCGCACCGAAGAGATGCTGGATTACGCCTACGGGAAAATCGAATTCGAAAATCATCCGGAGATCGGAACTTTTGACCGATCTGCCGACGCAATGACCCGCCTGATCTGGTTACGAGTGAATGCCTCACACATCTTCGATCAGATTGAGACGATTTACCTCACGCATCATTTTCACGGACACAAGAAATTTCTCGGATTTACAGTGCGGGATGGTGACGGGCGTGACTTTGAATGGACACCGGAGGTGGCAAAAAAACTACATGAGGGCGTAGGTGAGATTCTCGGTTTGGACGAAGAATCAAAGTAAGCGTCCAGCCACGGCATATTGATTTGATTCAGTCAATCGCAGACCATCGTG
>JAQSDS010000198.1 GCA_029946045.1 Rhodoferax sp. | reverse complement strand
TCTGCGCTGGTAAAGGAGGAGCCCGCAAAGCGGGCGGGGGACACGGAGCAGAACGTCCGGCCATCCCGACTCTCAACACCGACGCCATCGCACAAACTCAGCAATCGCCAGTACGAGCAATTGCTGCGCCAGAACTTCATCAGCATGCGCCGGGTGCGGGAGTGGCGCGACATCCATTCCCAATTGCACACCGTGGTGGCCGAACACAAGTGGCGACTCAACACGCTGCCGGCCAGTTATGAACAGTTACACCTGTCGATGCTGGCCGGGCTGCTGGGCAACATTGGTTACAAGCTGGAGACCGAGGGCGGCGGCAGTGGCGGCGAATATTTGGGCGCGCGCGGCATCAAGTTTTACCCGCACCCTGGCGCCCACCTGGTCAAGAAGCCGGGGCGCTGGATTGTGGCCGCTGAACTGGTGGAAACCACGCGCCTGTTTGGTCGCGGCATTGCGGCCATCGAGCCGCAGTGGCTGGAGCAGGTGGGTGGCCATTTGCTCAAGAAACAGCTGCTCGACCCGCATTGGGAAAAGAAGTCGGCCGAGGTCAATGCGCTCGAGCGCGCCACGCTCTATGGCATCGTGGTGTACAGCGGGCGGCGCGTCAACTATGGCCGAGTCGACCTGGTCGGCGCGCGCGAAATTTTCATCCGCGAGGCCCTGGTCAACGGCCAGTGGGACTGCAAGTGGCCGTTTTTGCAGGCCAACCAAAAGCTCATCTTGCAGGTGGAAGACCTGGAGCACAAGGCGCGCCGCCAAGACGTGCTGATCGACGATGAGCTGATCTACGCCTTTTACGACCAGCAGTTGCCCGCCGACGTCTGCAGTGGCTACAGTTTTGATGCCTGGTACCGCGACGCCTGCAAACAGCCCGATTACCTGATGCCCATGCCGGTACGCGGTGCGGCGCCCACCGGCAACAGCAAGCTCCTGCTGCTGACGCGTGAGGAACTCATGCGCCATGAGGCGGCCGGCATCACCACCCAGTCCTTTCCCAAAACCATTCGCCTGGGCGGTGTGGATTGCGCCGCCACTTACCTGCACGAGCCCGGCGATGCCAAGGACGGCCTGACCGTGACCGTGCCGCTGTTTGTGCTGAACCAGGCGAGCGAGGAGCGCTGTGAATGGCTGGTGCCCGGCATGCTCAAGGACAAGATCCAGGCGCTGCTCAAAACCCTGCACCAGCGCCCGCGCTCGCGCTTGGTGCCGCTGCCCGAGAGCGCCCGCAAGATGGCTGAAACGCTGAATGCGCCCGAGCTGTTTGGCCATGGTGCGCTGCTCGACGCCGTACTGAAGTTGGTGCGCGCCGCCACCGCGGTGGATGTGGTGCGCGCCGACATCAAGGTCGACATGCTCAGTCCGCACTTTTTCATGAATTTTCGGGTGGTTGACGAACATGGCCGCCAGCTTGGGCAGGGGCGCAACCTGGGTGCCTTGAAGGCCGAGCTGGGTGCCAAGGCGCGCGGCGCTTTCCAGGCGCTGGCCGGGCTCAAGCTGGGGCAGGGTGCTGCCAGCCCTGCCAGCGCGGGTGCACCTGTCATGGCGAGCGAAGCGGGGCAGGCCACCCAATCCGCAGGCGTGGATCGCCCCGGGCAGCGGCCTCGCGATGGCGCACCTCAGCTGGCCTCGGTAGCTACCCAACGCTACACCGCCTGGACCTTTGGAGAACTGCCTGAACTGCTCGAAATTCAAAAGGGCGGGCAAACACTGATTGGCTACCCCGGCCTGATCGACGCGGGTGACGCGGTGACCATCGAGGTCTTTGACGAGCCCGACGTGGCCGCTGTCAAACACCGCGCCGGCCTGCGCCGCCTGTTTGCCCTGCAGATCAAGGACGCGCTCAAGTACCTTGAAAAAAACGTGCCTGAGCTGCAAAAAATGGCTGTGACCTACATGCAGGTCGGTAAAAACCCCGACGGTTCTGGCACCGGCGGCACGCTGGAAGAACTGCGCGAACAAATCATTCAGGTGGCCCTTGACCGCGCCTTTTTGCTCGAACCCTTGCCCGCCGACGAATTTGCTTTCAAGAAGCGCATCGACGAGGGCCGTGGCCGCCTGACCCTGATCGCCACCGAAGTGGCGCGCTTGGCCGCAGTCATTCTGGCCGAGTACGCGGTGGCCGCGCGCAAAATCAAGGACACCAAAAACGCCCCAGAGGCCACGGCGGACGCAACCCAGCAACTGGCGCGCTTGATGCCCAAGCGTTTTTTGAGCGTGACACCCTGGGCCAGCCTGCACCACTTTGCCCGCTACCTGAAAGCCATCACCGCGCGGCTCGACAAATACCGCGCCGACCCGGCTCGCGACCTGGCGCGCCTCAAAGAACTGCAGCCGCTGGAGCAGCGTTACACCCGCCTCCTGGCCGAGCGCAAGGGTGTGGTCGACGACCGGCTGCAGGAATTCCGCTGGTTGCTGGAGGAATTGCGTGTCAGCTTCTTCGCCCAGGAGTTGCGCACGCCCCAGCCGGTGAGCGTCAAGCGCTTGGAAAAGGCCTGGGCCCAATTGGTGTAAGCCTTCCGGTTGGCGCTGTGCGTCATCCGTGCCCGGGATCGCAAGACTTTCCCGCCCCAGACTTGATTATTCGCATCTCCTGGCCCGCCGGGGTGACTATTCTTGAAGTTCTGCACGAATTTTTCGAGAACAGGAGTCGCCATGGCAACCAAACTCAAGGAATTTGCGACCACACTGGTGGCAGTGGTTGAGCGGGAGACCTCGGCGCGGATGGTGGCGCAGCTCATGCGCCGACACCATATTGGCGCGCTGGTGGTGGTGGATGGGCTCGACAAAAGCAAGCCGGTGGGCATTGTCACTGACCGTGATCTGGTGCTCGAACTCATGTCCGAAGGTCTTGACCCGGCGGTGTTCACGGCGGGCGACATCATGTCGGTCGACCTGGTGACCGTCAGCCCCGACATGGACGCCATGGATGCCGTGCAGTTGATGCGTAAGTACCGCTTGCGGCGGCTGGTCATCGTGGACACCAGCGGCCATCTGAGTGGCATCGTCACCATCGAAGACGTGCTGGCCATGCTGACCCGTGAACTGGCCGACCTCGCTGTCGACCTCGCCAGCGCCCGCGACCGTGAGACGCTTGAGCCGGTTGTGACATCGATTTGATGGTGAGGTCAGTCATGGCAAGACCACTGCGCATTCACAAGGAACTTGGCAAGCGGGGTCTGCCGCCCAACTGGACCGCATACGAAGACGAACGCAGCCGCTTTTCCTGGAACCAGGCACGTCTGGCGTTGCAGGGCCTGCCTGGGGGCGGACTCAATATGGGCTTCGAGGCGGTGGACCGGCACGCAGTCGGTGTGTTGCGTTACCACACGGCGCTGCGTTTTCTATCAAATGACGCCCCGGCGATTGAGTTGAGCTACGCCGAGTTGGCGCGGCAAACCAATCGTTTTGCCAACGTGTTGCAAAGCCTGGGTGTGGGCCGGGGAGATCGGCTTTTTTTATTGGCCGGACGCATCCCCGAGCTCTATGTGGGCCTGCTCGGTGCGCTTAAAAATGGCACCGTGGTCACGCCGCTGTTTTCGGCCTTTGGACCAGAACCCATTGCCACACGCATTCAGCTGGGTGCGGGCCAGGTGTTGCTGACCACCGCTGCCCTTTACCAGCGCAAGGTGCGCCAGATGCGTGCGCAGATGCCCAGTTTGCGCCATGTGTTGCTGGTTGCCGATGATGGCGGGGTCACCCACGAGCCCGACACGCTCGACCTGGCCACGCTGATGCACAGCGCTTCCGATAGTTTCAGTACCGTTGAGACCAGCGATGACGACCCTGCGTTGCTGTTTTTTACCAGCGGCACCACTGGCACACCGAAGGGCGCGCTGCACGTGCATGGCGCGGTGGTGGCGCACGAGGCCAGCGGGCGTTACACACTTGACTTGCACCCGCAGGACCGCTACTGGTGTACCGCCGACCCGGGCTGGGTCACTGGTACCAGTTACGGCATCATTGCGCCGCTGCTGCAGGGCGTGACGACGCTGGTGGACCGCGAGGAGTTCGATGCCCACCGCTGGTACACGCTGCTGGCGCAGGAGCAAGTGAGCGTTTGGTACACCGCGCCCACGGCGATCCGCATGCTCATGAAAGCCGGTCCCGAGCTGGCGCGACAGCTGCCTTACCCCTGCCTGCGCTTCATTGCCAGCGTGGGCGAGCCGCTCAATCCCGAGGCCGTATGGTGGGGTCAGGAGGTATTGGGTCTGCCGATTCATGACAACTGGTGGCAGACCGAGACCGGTGGCATCATGATCGCCAACACCCCGGCCTTTGACATTAAGCCAGGTTCGATGGGGCGCCCGTTGCCGGGCATTGACGCCTGTATCGTCGAGCACCTGGAGGCCGAAGGCGAGTTGCCCCGCGTGCGCGTCATCGAGACCCCCAACGTCGAAGGTGAGCTGGCTTTAAAGAGCGGTTGGCCGTCAATGTTTCGCAGTTACCTCAACAACGAGGCGCGC
>JAQSDS010000197.1 GCA_029946045.1 Rhodoferax sp. | reverse complement strand
GTGTCTGGCCTTGGGGTGGGTCACCCACATGCCCATCATGCCCATGGCCATTTGCACCATCTCATCAGCGTGCGGGTGGTACATGAAGGTGCCTGGGCGGCGCGCCTCGAACTCGTAGACAAAAGTCTTGCCCACAGGAATGGCGCGCTGTGTCAACCCGCCAACCCCGTCCATACCGTTGGGCAAGCGCTGGCCGTGCCAGTGGATGGTGGTGTGCTCGGGCAACTTGTTGGTGACAAAAATGCGTACCCGGTCGCCTTCAACCACCTCGATGGTCGGGCCCGGGCTTTGCCCGTTGTAGCCCCACATATTGACCTTGAAGCCCGGCGACACCTCGCGCACCACAGGTTCGGCCACCAGGTGGAATTCCTTGACGCCGTTGTTCATGCGCCAGGGCAAGGTCCAGCCGTTCAGGGTGACGACCGGGTTGTAGGGGCGGCCTGTGGTTGGCACCAGCGGCGGTGCCGTTGCCACCGAGGTTTGTGTGACCGGCTCGGGCAAGCCGGCCAGCGCCGAGCGCGCCACGGCCAGGCCAGCCACCGAGGCGGCAGTACCAGCAAAAAATTGTCTGCGTGAGTTGAAATTCATGTTCATGCGTTCCGGTTAGTGCGCAGCGGGTGCGGCCGCTTCACTGCCACCGCCCAGCGATACAAAGCTGTCGGGTGCGCCACCTTGCAGCACCCACTGCAAGTCGGTCTCGGCGATCCAGAAGTCACGCTGCGCTTCAATGGCACTGGCCACCGCTTGCGACTGGCTGGAGACCTCCCCCAACAAGTCCCACACACTTTTGAGCATGCCGTTGTAGTGAAGAACCGTCTCTTCGGTGATGAATTCGCGCACCTTCAGCACCTCGTCTCGCGAACTCAGGGCCAGGGCGTGGCTGGTCAGGTAGGCCTGGCGCGCCAGCCGCACATGGGCGCCGTTGCGCATGCCTTCTGCGCGTGGCAGTTGTGCCGCGATCGCAGTGGCTCGCGCATCCAGCACCTGTACAGGCAGTGGTTGGGCGGGCAGGTCTGGCAAACGATCGGGCAGCGTGACGGCGCTGTGCACCCCCGTCAGACCCAATGTTTTGATGAGCGAGGCCTCTGTTTGCATGGCAGCATGTTGGGCGCGTCGCACATTCATCTGGGCGGACGACTGCGCCAGTTGCACTTGCGCCTGCTGGAGTCGGCTCCAGTTGCCCACGCTCACCATGCGCCGCCCCAGTTCGTTGCCGGCATCAGTCGCGTCCAGCGTGTTGCGGTGCTGCTGGAGCACCTGGCGGGCGGCAACGGCCTGGAGCCACGCCTTGCGGCCTTGCGCGGCCACCTCCAGCACTTCGCCGATGTCGTCCACCTTGCGCTGCAAGATCGGATCGACCTCGGTCCAACGGCCTTGGGCGATCAGTTCCACGTTGGTTGTGCCGAGGCGCGCCAGCGCCCGTGCCAGATCACGATGATTCAGCCAGGCTTGGCGCGTGACAGCTTCGACCGTCAACAGCTTGAGCCCCTCTGCGCGCGGCTCTTGCGCCGTTGCGGGCGGCATATTGGCCTGCTCCCACTTGAGCACGTCTGCATGGCCGCGTTTGAGCTGGCCCACCGCATCGTTCGCCCGGCGCCAATCTTCTTCCGCGCCGGTCGCAACCGTCTGTGCCGACAGGGCGAATGAAATCGACACAAGGCCCAATCCGATGGCGGGCCACAATTTTCTTGGTTGACGTTTTTGAATCACTATGTCACTTTCTTTTGATTTATATCAAACAAGTTTCATTTTGCCGGGTGTTGGTATCAGCCGGATGTCTTGCAAATTACAAAAAAGTAATGTGGCGGTCATGTATCGGTCGACACCCTGGTTACACACTTCATTGGCTGTTTCTACAAAGACCAAGGAACCAGGAAATACATACAAAGACAAGCAAAAGCCGCCGCTTATTTTTTTCCTATTGGTGAAATCTGTCCGCATCCGTGCAGAATAGCCAGAGCTTGATCCAGAAAGAAACATCGTCATGAAAATCCTCATCGTCGAGGACGAACTCAAAACCGGGGACTACCTGAAACAAGGCCTGACCGAGGCCGGGTTCATGGTGGATCTGGCCCGAGAAGGCGTGGATGGACTCCATTTGGCCCTCACTGAAAACTACGATCTGGCCGTTCTGGATGTGATGCTGCCCGGCATCGACGGCTGGGGAGTCTTGGCCGGCATTCGCCGCGCTGGCAAAGACATGCCGGTGATGTTTTTGACCGCCCGCGATGCGGTGGATGACCGCGTCAAGGGTCTGGAGCTGGGCGCTGATGACTATTTGCTCAAGCCCTTTGCCTTTTCCGAGTTGCTGGCACGGGTGCGCACGCTGCTGCGCCGGGGTGGTAAAGCGCCGACCGACCCCTTTTTGCGCGCCGCCAACCTCGAGCTGGACCTGCTGCGTCGGCGTGTCAGCCGAGCCGGTCAGCGCATTGACCTGACCGCCAAGGAATTTGCCTTGCTCGAGCTGCTGCTGCGGCGCCAGGGCGAGGTGTTGCCGCGTTCACTGATTGCCTCGCAGGTGTGGGACATGAATTTTGATTCCGACACCAATGTGATTGAGGTCGCCATGCGCCGGCTGCGCGCCAAGGTGGACGACGCCTTTGAGCCCAAACTGATCCGCACCGTGCGCGGCATGGGTTACGTGCTGGAAGACCCCCATTGCGCTTAAACCGAATTTCCCTGACGCAGCGCCTCACGCTGATGTTTGTGTTGGCGGCCTCCAGCGTGCTGCTGGTGCTGGGCTTTGTGATTGCTGCGTCAGTGGAGCAGCACTTTGAAGACCTCGACATGGATGTCTTGTCGGGCAAGATGGAGCTCACGCGCCAAGCCCTGTTGCGGGTGCATTCCCAGCAAGGCCTGACCGAATTCACCCACCAGTTGGCCTACTCCCTGGTGGGTCATCACGGCATGGAAGTGATGGTGATCGACGCCGATGAAGCCGTGATTTTTGCCACTGGGCACGCCAGCTTCGACCCGGCGCTGGTGATCCGGCAAGCCACCCAGGCACCAGGCCATCCGGCACTGTGGCAACTGGACGCGCAGACTTACCGTGGCCTGGCCGCCAGCGTGCCAACCGCAATAGCAGACGCCTCGGGTCAGCCCTTGCGGGTTTTTGTGGCCGTGGCTGCCGATATTGGTCATCACCAGGCCTATATGCAGGAGTTTTTGCACACCCTGTGGTGGTTTGTGGCGGGGGCGGCCCTGCTCACAGGCATGCTGGGCTGGGTGGCGGTGCGCCGGGGCTTGGCGCCCTTGCGCGCCATGCGCACACAGGCCCAGGGCGTGACCGCGCAGCAGCTCAGCCAGCGCCTGCCGGTGCACACCATCCCGCGCGAGCTGGCCGAGCTGGCGCAGTCGCTCAACGAAATGCTGGCGCGGCTGGAGGAGGCGTTTCAACGGCTGACTGAGTTTTCTTCGGACATTGCGCACGAGTTGCGCACGCCGATGAGCAACCTGCTGACGCAAACCCAGGTCACGCTGTCACGCGCCCGCAGCGCCGACGACTACCGGCAGATTCTGGAGTCGAACGCCGAAGAATTCGAGCGCATGGCGCGCATGATCTCGGACATGCTGTTGCTCGCCAAGTCCGACCACGGCCTGGCACTGCTGCAGCGGGAAGAGTTGTCGCTGGAAGATGAAGTGCGCGCGCTGTTTGATTATTTTGACGCGGTGGCAGAAGAAAAAAACGTGTCACTGCGCCTGCTGGGCGAAGGCACCGTGAGCGCCGACCGCCTGATGCTGCGCCGGGCGCTGGGCAACCTGTTGTCCAACGCACTGCGCCATGCCGACCCGGCCAGTAGCGTGACGGTGCGTGTGCAAACGCTGGATAAGGGCGTGGAAGTCAGCGTGGGCAACCAGGGCGAGGCCATTGCCCCTGAGCATCTGGTGCGGGTCTTTGACCGCTTTTTCCGGGTTGACCCTGCGCGTCAGCGCAGCTCGGAAGGCACCGGGCTGGGGCTGGCCATTACCCAGTCGATCGTGCAAGCCCATGGCGGCAGCATCCGGGTGGCTTCAGCGGATGGCGTGACCACGTTTACCATCAATTTGCCACACTCCTAGTCAGTTGGGGTCAGAGCACGTCGCTTCGCGAGTGGTCTGACCCGCAAAGTGGTTTTCAACGCAACACCCGGTGATACGCCTTCAACACCAGCGAGGTCAGGCGCAGCGGGGCATGGCGCACCGGGGCTGGCAGCCACTGCGGTGCGTTCAGGGAAAAACGCGTCGCCCAACGCGTCACCGGACGCAACCACTGCGTGGACTGGACAAAACCTTGCTGTTGGCGCATGACGAACCTTCCTTGGGGACGAATAAGAAGAGGCATTGTTGTTCTTCACCGAAAACCTTGCCGGGCGGGTGTTACTGGGCAAGAGCGGCGTTGTTGCGGATGCAGGTTGTGACGATCATGTGGGGGCTGCCTTTGTGGGAGGCCCGCCCTCGGGCCGAAGGCTGTCCTGGGGGCAT
>JAQSDS010000196.1 GCA_029946045.1 Rhodoferax sp. | reverse complement strand
CGAGTACCTGATCGAAGCCGGCCACGCCTATGTGGACGAGCAAACGGCCGAGCAAATGCGCGTGAACCGGGGCGACTTTGGCAAGCCCGGCATTGACAGCCCCTACCGCAACCACACTGCCGCTGAAAACCTGACCCGCTTTCGCCAAATGCGCGACGGTCTGTACCCCGACGGTGCCATGGTGCTGCGTGCCAAGATCGACATGGCCAGCCCCAACATCAACCTGCGCGACCCGGCTATTTACCGCATTCGCCGCGCCACCCACCACAACACCGGTGACAAATGGTGCATCTACCCCATGTACACCTTTGCGCACCCGATAGAAGACGCGCTGGAGCAGATTACCCACAGCATCTGCACGCTCGAATTTGAAGACCAGCGCCCGTTTTACGACTGGCTGATGGCGCGGCTGATCGAGGGCGGCCTGCTGGCCAGCCCACCGCCGCACCAGTACGAGTTTGCCCGCCTGAACCTCACCTATGTGATCACCAGTAAACGCAAACTGGCGCAACTGGTGTACGACCACAAAGTGAACGGCTGGGACGACCCGCGCATGCCAACCATCGTCGGCCTGCGCCGCCGTGGCTACACCCCGGCCAGCCTGCAGCTATTTGCCGAGCGCATCGGCGTGACCAAAAGCGACAGTTGGATTGACTACGCCACGCTGGAAGGCTGCCTGCGCGAAGACCTTGAGCTGAAAGCCCACCGCGGCATGGCCGTGCTGAACCCGGTGAAACTGGTCATGACCAACTGGGACGAGGTTTTTGCGCCCGGCCACCTGGAGCCCTGTAGCCAGCCTGCCCTGCCGCATTCGCCCGAAGGTGTGGAACCACCACCCGCGCGCCACTTCACCATCGGCAAAGAAGTGTGGATCGACCGTGAAGATTTTGAAGAAGTGCCACCCAAGGGCTACAAGCGTTTGTTCCCCGGCAACAAAGTTCGCCTCAAAGGCGGCTACGTGATCGAATGCACCGGCTGTACCAAAGACGCCGACGGCACCATCACCGAAGTACTGGCCACCGTGGTGCCCGACACCAAGAGCGGCACGCCCGGCTCTGAGTCCGTCAAGGTCAAAGCCGCCATCACTTGGGTCGGCGTGGCCAATGGCGTCAACGCCGAAGTGCGTATGTACGACCGCCTGTTTCTGGACGCCCAGCCCGACGCGGGTGGCAAGGACTTTATCGAGAGCCTGAACCCGAGCAGCCTGAAAGTCATCACGGCAAAAGTCGAGCCATCCCTGGCAAACGCCCTGCCCGGTCAGAACTTCCAGTTTGAGCGGCATGGCTACTTTGTGGCGGATCGGGTGGACCATGTGCAGGGCAGTAAGCCGGTGTTTAACCTAGCGGTGGGGTTGAAGGACAGTTGGGGGAAGTGACGTGACGATGCTCAGCGCTTGGCGTTGGTGGAGCGCATTTTGGATAGTTTGGACGAACCCGACACCAAGTCAGCCAACCGGATTTGTCTCGCCGCGGCCAGCAACTGACGGCCTAAAAACGGATTGGCGCTGAACGTAGTCCATTCGCGCACAGCGCGTTATCCTCGCGACCATGCAACCCACCGACATCCTCCACTTCTGGTTCACCGAGCTAACCCCCAAGCAGCACTTTGCCAAAGACGCTGCGCTGGACGACACCATTCGCGACCGCTTTGGTGCCACGCTGGAGGCTGCGGCACGGTGTGAGCTGTTTGCCTGGCGTGCCACGCCAGAGGGGCGACTGGCGGAGATCGTGGTGCTGGACCAGTTCTCGCGCAATGTGTACCGCGACACGCCGCGCGCCTTTGCGCGGGACGCGCTGGCATTGGTGCTGGCGCAAGAGCTGGTGGCCAACGGGCAAGACCGCAGCCTGCCGCTGGCGCAGCGCAGCTTTGCCTACATGCCCTACATGCACAGCGAGTCTGCGCTGGTGCACGCGCAGGCAATTGTTTTGTTTGACCAGCCGTGCATGGAAGATAGCTTGCGCTTTGAGTTGAGCCACAAAGCCATCATTGATCGCTTTGGCCGCTACCCCCACCGCAACGCCATTCTGGGCCGCAGGTCCAGCGCTGAAGAGCTGGCTTTCTTGAGCGAACCGGGGTCTTCGTTTTAGCGCTGCACATTGAAAATGCTGCGTATCTTGTAGCTATTTGCGTTTATTCCATAGGGGCCTGAGCGCAATTCTTTATGCAATTGCCCGGCAACAGGCTAGCGCAAAAAGCATTTACCCGCGTGGCCACGTGAATCTGCTGAGGTGCTATGGTTCGCTTTCTCCTACCCACTGAACCATCAATCATGCTTTTTAATCCCCTGCCAGTTGGCCGCCTCACCCTTCCCAACCGAATCCTGCTCGCGCCGCTCACGCGGACCCGCGCTGACATGGCGCACCTGCCCAACGACCTGATGGCCGAGTACTACGCCCAGCGCGCCAGCGGCGGCCTGCTGATCACCGAGTGCACCATGGTGCTGCCCAACACCTCGGCCTTTGTCGCCGAGCCCGGCATTTACTCTGCAGAGCAAATTGAAGGCTGGAAGAAAACCACCTCTGCCGTGCACGCCAAGGGCGGGCGCATCTTTTTGCAGATCTGGCACGGCGGGCGTGCGGCGCACCCTGACATCAATGGCGGTCAGGCCAGCGTGTCGTCCACTGCGGTGCCCATTGAAGGCGACACCCACACCCAAAACGGCAAGGTGCCCAATGCGCCAGCCCGTGAATTGACCGAAGCCGAGATTCCCGCCATCGTGGCCGCCTACGCCCAGGGTGCCAAAAACGCGATCGAGGCCGGCTTTGACGGCGTAGAAGTGCACGGTGCCAACGGTTACCTGATAGACCAGTTCTTGCGCGATGGCGTGAATCAGCGCACCGACGGCTACGGCGGCTCCATGGAGAAGCGTGCGCGCTTCTTGTTTGAAGTGTTGACCGCCGTGACCACCGCCATTGGCGCGGACCGCGTGGGCCTGCGCCTGTCGCCACTGAACAGCTACAACAGCATGATCGACAGCGACCCCATCGCGCTGATCAGTTTCCTGGCCGACAAGCTCAACGCCTTCAAGCTGGCCTACCTGCACCTGATGCGCGCCGACTTCTTTGGCGTGCAAAAGGGCGATGTGATGACGGTCGCCCGTGAGAAGTACAAAGGCGTGCTGATTGGCAACATGGGCTACACCGCCGAAGAAGCCGAGCAAGCCATCAAAGACGGCAAGCTGGATGCCGTTGCCTTTGGCACCAGCTTCCTGGCAAATCCGGACTTGCCCGCCCGCATCAAGGCCGGCGCTGCGCTCAATACTCCCGACGCCAGCACCTTCTACACCCCCGGCGCCAAGGGTTATACCGACTACCCCACGCTGTAAAGCATGAACCCCGCATCACGGCTTGACGAACTCGTCAATTTTTAAATGTCACGCCACGTGCCGGGCGCCAGGTCTTGCAATGTGTAAGTCCCAATTGCCGCCCGAATCAGCCGCAGCGTCGGATAACCCACCGCTGCGGTCATGCGGCGAACCTGGCGGTTGCGCCCCTCCGAGATCACCAGCTCCAGCCAACTGGTGGGGATGGACTGGCGGACGCGCACGGGGGATTCGCGCGCCCAAAGCGGCTCGGGCTGCGGTATCAACTTGGCGCGGGCTGGTCGGGTGAGGCCATCGTTCAATTGAACTCCCTGGCGCAAAGCCTGCAATGCGGCTTCGTCAGGCACCCCTTCCACCTGCACCCAGTAGGTCTTTTCCATCTTGTGGCGCGGGTCGCTGATGCGGGCTTGCAGCTTGCCGTCGTTGGTGAGCAGCAGCAGGCCTTCACTGTCTGCATCCAGCCGTCCGGCCACGTAGACGCCGGGGATGTCGATGAAGTCCTTGAGCCCGCGCCAGCGCCCCTCGGCGGTGAACTGACTCAAGACACCATAAGGTTTGTTGAAGCAGATCAAGCGGGAAACGGGCGAAAAATCCATGGCAGGCAGCCTGGCGCCTGGCGTGTTCGAGGTCAAAGTTCTGTCTGGCACACAAAATCCAGCCCCGCGCACACCGCTGCCACTTGCGCGGCAATACATTGTTCTGGCGTGGCGCGCGGGCTGTCGGGGTAGACCTCGGTGGTGGTGGTGTAGCGCGCGCCGGTGATGCCGGCGCACAGGCCCAGTTCCTTCATGGTGTAGTGGATGACGCCATGCGCCACCAAAGGTGAGCCGATGATGCCGCCCTGGTCATCCGCCGGGGCGATGTGCGTGACTTGCGCCACCGCCTGGATGATGGCGTGCTGGAACGCAGGCTGGGGGCTGGCCGCGTCGTCCACCAGGTAAAAGCCGTCGGGAATGGTGCAAGGCTCAAATTGCTTGCCATCGCGCGCGGCAACGGCGGGGCGGTATTCCGACGCGTCGGTGTTTGTGGTTTCGTGCAGGTCGATGTGGGCCACAAACTGCCCGCGCAAAGGCGCCACCAGGCGCATCAAGGCCGCGCACTCCTGCGCCGGGCTGGCCTCAAAACACGACCGGTTGGGGTCGATGGCGTCAAAGTTCCAGCGCTGGATGTGTTCATACG
>JAQSDS010000195.1 GCA_029946045.1 Rhodoferax sp. | reverse complement strand
GGCAGAGATAACTTTTTCCATGATGACACTCCTGTAAAGTTGACAGTTGACTGCTCACCGTGAGCGATCAAACGCTTTGAGAGTTCGCAGCGCACAGGGTCCAAAATTTCTTGCCTGTGTTGACTTTTTTCGAACTCGCAGGGCTATTTTTCAGCAAGGAAAAAATGGAATATTGCGAATTCGCATGACTCGGTTGAGCGTCTGCTAAAAAGGCAACGGGGCGTTGTCAAGCGGTGTTGCTGCGCGCCTTGATACGGTTCGGCCGGCGCCACGTGACCTCCTTGAGAATTCGCAAAGCCTCGTGTCCGGCGCTGCATAAAGTAGACGCTTGCCAGCAAGAGTTTGGCGTTTTTAAGGGGAAATTTCCCGTGGCACTGGGCAAGAAACTGAAGTCGGTATTCCCGTATTTTGTTGTGGCGTCGCTCGCCATGAGTCCATTTCTTGTTTTTCCGCTGGTGGCGGGCGCACATTTCTACGACAACCAGCGATTGATCCAGATTTTTTGTGTGCTGTTCGCGCTGCTTGCCATCTGGTTCCAGTTGATCGGTAAGCCAGCCATCCCGCGACTCTTCAGTCGTCCAATACTGCTGTTGTTAGCGCTGTTATTTCTGTTGGGTCTTGTTTCCAGCAGTGCCGCGTATTCACCACGTCATGCGTTTTTTGAGTGGGTCAATCTGCTCCTGTTGCTCTGCGCCGCCTGGCTGGTGGCAGCTGAAATCAGCGACAAAGGTGATCAACTGTTGGATAAGTTGCTCCAGCTCTGCGGGTTGGCTTGTGCAGTCTATCTTTTGCTCGAAATCACTATCTACATATCGGTTCTCAAAGCGGGCATTCAACCAAAGCCAGAGCAGTTGATATTAGGCTTTGATAACTACCGCTTTTTCAATTACGGCCAGACCATCTCTTTGCCCCTTCTGGGGCTCATGGCCGCACGCATGTCTGACCAAGGTCGCAGGCTTTTTTGGTGGGGTGTGACTGCCTTGTGGTGGATGCTACTTTTTGTGAGCGCCGGGCGTGGCACTTTTGTGGGGGTGACTGTGGCCATTGCCTTGGCTTGGTTCGTCTTGCGCGGGTCCGCAAGGGCTTGGTGCCGCGCCATGCTGTTTGCCGGCTTGGCGGGACTGTTTGCTTATCTGATTTTTTATGTGGCGATTCCATTGCTTTTGGGACTGGAACCTTTCGGACTTCTGCCCGCCGTTGGCGACCGCAGCCTTCAAAACCCGACCTCAGGGCGCCTACCGCTTTGGGCCCGTGCGCTGGAAATGATCCTGGAAGACCCTTGGCTTGGGGCTGGCCCTATGCATTTTGCGCACTATGGTCGTGACCTCGGAATCGGGGCTAGTCCCCACAATTGGCCCCTGCAAATTGGCAGCGAATGGGGACTGCCAGCGCTGCTCTTGCTTTGCGGCGTGCTATTGCTGGCCCTGCGCAAGCTCTGGCAGTTGCGTATGATTGTTGCCGCCAAAGACCAGGACACGCTCACGGCCTGGCTGGTGACCGGTTTGGCTATTTTGGTGGACGGTCTGGTTTCTGGCTTGCTCGTGATGCCGATCAGCCAGCTCTGGATTGCGTTGTATGCCGGCTGTGCCTGGGGTTGGTGCAATGCGCTTGTACCATCTGCAAATACGCTTACCCTGCGGCCATCGCGTTTGCAATTTGTTCTTTTGACCCTGGGCGCTCTCCTGTTGATGTTTGCCTTGGTCAGCGGCATCTGGCCCGAGCTGAAAGAACTCGACGTGCGCAATGGTTTCTATTCTGAAACCCAATCTCTTTTCCCGCGAATTTTCAGCAACGGCAATTTTTGAATGACAAGCCACTGGTGGTAGCTTAACTTCGGGCCGCATTAGCGATAAACTGCCCTTCCCACCACTCTGACAGGCGCTGCACGCAGCCTGGGTTGCCCTTTGGAATGATGCTATGTCCCGACTGAACATTCACACCAGCCAACAGCGTGAAGCCGTTCAAACCTTCCGCACACTCGGCTGGTTTGGGCTGGTCATGTTGCTGTTGTTGTGGCTGCCGACGCCCGACGGCATCAGGGGTATCAGCAATTATTTGGCTTTGCACACGGCACTAGAGACCGGTGCCATTGTGGTGGCGTGTCTGGTGTTTGCTGTGGGCTGGCACACCCCCCGCCGCCAGACCGTCCGTAACCATCTGTTGCTGGCCTGCGCTTTTCTGGGCGTGGCATTGCTCGACTTCTCACACTTGTTGTCCTACCCTGGCATGCCGGACTACATCACGCCCAGCCATGTCGAAAAGAGCATCAATTTCTGGCTGGCTGCCAGGGCGCTGGCTGCGCTGACCTTGTTGGCCGTGGCGTGGTTGCCTTGGCGCACCCTGATCAACCAGCGCCAAGCGCGCTTGCTGTTGGCCGGGGTGATGCTGCTGGTGCTGTTACTGCATGGGCTTTTTATTTTTCAGCTCGACCAACTTCCCAGGACGTTTGTGCCGGGCCAGGGTCTCACGCTCTACAAAGTGACTGTTGAGTACGGCTTGATTGCACTTTACTTGCTGTCGGCCGGGTTGTTTGCGCGCCAGTTGCGTGCGCCGCGCAGCATCAACACCAGTGGCCTCATGGCCGTTGCCGTGCTGATGGCGATGAGCGAGATTTTCTTTACCCTGTATGCCGATGTGACCGATGTCTACAGCCTGGCCGGCCACATTTACAAGGTGGTGGCTTATGTTTTCTTGTACCGCGCCCTGTTCCTTGAGACGGTGCAGCAACCCTACGAACAATTGCGGGCCTCGCAAAACCAGTTGCTGGCTACGCTGAATGCCTTGCCCGATCTGTTGTTTGAGCTCGATGCGCAGGGCAATTACGTGCAGACGCACGCTCGCCAAGAAGGGCAACTGGTGGCGCCCCTGGACACCTTGCTGGGTAAAAACATCCGTGACGTGATGCCTGTGGCCGCCGCACAAACCTGCCTGCAGGCTGTGCAGGAAGCTTTGCGCACCGGCGTTTCTCATGGGCGCTTGATTGAACTTGACGTGCCCGAAGGCCACCGCTGGTTCGAACTGTCGGTGGCACGCAAGCCTGGCCTGTCCGGCGCCGAAGCCGACTTGTCGCATGTGCTGGTGATTTCGCGCGATGTCACGGAGCGCGTGTTGTTTGAAAGCGCCTTGCAGCAGGAAATGCAGCTCAAAGAGGTCTTGCTTGACTTGCAAAAGCAAGCCGAATCGAAGAGCGACGAACAACTGCTGCGCCATGTGCTGGCGCGCGCCCAGCGCATCACCGGCAGCGCGCTGGGTTTTGCCGGCTGGGTCGAGCCAGACCAAAGCGCGGTCTCGCGCTGGGTGGCCACAGGCCAGGACCTGGCCGACACCATCACGGCGCAAACTGCCGCCTGGCCCTTGGCCGACCTGCCCCTGTGGCGGCGTGCTGCTCAGCTGGGTGAGTCCTTGCAGTTCAACGATTGGACGCAAGCGGCAGCGTCACCAGAACAGCCTGGCTGCCCGGCCGGGGTGCAGCGCTGGATCGGTGTGCCCACCACCGAGGCCGGTCAGGTGTGCCTGCTCGCAGCGGTGGCCAACAAGCCCGAACCCTACACCGACGCCGACCTGCAAGCCTTGCGTCTGCTGTTCGATGCGGTTTGGCGCCTGCTGCAAAAGCGCTACGCCGAACGCGACCTGCAAGCGCGGCAGGAAGAGATCGCGTCCTTTTTCAGTGCCAACCTCGACCTGTTCTGCATTGGCAATGTACGTGGCGAATTCACGCGCATGAACCCGGGCTGGGAGCAGGTGCTGGGCTGGCCCACGCCTAAGCTGCTGGGGCACCGCTTCATGGACTACGTGCACCCCGACGACCTGGCGTCAACGCAGCAGGCCATGACGCGCTTGCTGGTCCAGCCCGGCCCGGTCGATCTGGAAAATCGCCTGCGCTGTCGTGATGGTTCCTATCGGCATATTGGCTGGCGTGTGATTGCCAAGGGTGACACGGTTTATGCGTCGGCGCGCGACATCACGCAGCGCATTGAAGATGAACTGCTGATGAGTCGGCTGATGCTGGCGGTGTCACAAAACCCGAATCCAATCATCGTGACCGACCTGGAGGCCAACATTGTCTATGTCAACGAGGCCTTCACCACCTGCACCGGCTACACCGCGCGCGAGGTACTCGGGCGCAATCCAAGCTTGCTGGCTTCGGGCAACACCTCTGCGGCCACGTACCGTGACATGTGGCGGCTGTTGCAGTTGGGCCAGCCTTGGCACGGGGAATTCTCCAATCGGCGTAAAAACGGAGAACCGCTGATTGAGCAGGCACTGATTTACCCGGTGCGCGATCCTGCCGGGCAGATTCGCAACTACCTGGCCCTCAAGGAAGACATCACCGACAGGAAAGCCGCCGAGGAGCGCATCAGGCAGTTGTCCAATTACGACCAGCTCACGGGCCTGCCCAATCGGGAGCTGCTGCGCGAACGTTTCCGCTATGCCGAAAGTCTGGCGCGCCGCAATGCCGAAGGCATGGCCCTGATCTGGGTGAATCTGGCCAATTTCAAGAACAT
>JAQSDS010000194.1 GCA_029946045.1 Rhodoferax sp. | reverse complement strand
CACGGCGGCCCTGCATTTTGACAGCGCCGTGCTGGAAGCGATCGATGCCATGGGCGTGCAGCGCGCCCATGTCACGCTGCATGTGGGCGCGGGTACTTTTCAGCCGGTCAAAACAGAAAACCTGTCCGAGCACCAGATGCACAGCGAATGGTACGAGGTGCCGGCAGCGACCCAGCAGGCGATCGCCGACTGCCGGGCGCGCGGCGGCCGTGTGGTGGCGGTTGGGACCACCACGGTGCGCACGCTCGAATCCTGGGCCCTCGAAAATGGGGTCAGATCACCGGACGCGCAGCGGCAGTGTGCTCTGACCCCATTTTCATCAGACACCAGCATCTTCATCACGCCAGGCTTCGAGTTCAAGCTGGTGGACGCACTGATCACCAACTTCCACCTGCCCAAGTCGAGCCTGATGATGCTGGTGAGCGCATTCGCCGGTTATGAGCACATCATGGCGCTCTATGCCCATGCCATTCGCGAAAAATACCGCTTTTTCAGCTATGGCGACGCCATGCTGCTGACGCGCAAGGTGGCCGAAATTTAAAGCAACTTCGGGTTGGGTCACTTCAAAGACAATACCGCCCAAGCTCCTCTCCATTGCCATGACACACGACCACCCGCACGACCATTCGCACGATCACCCGCATCCGCACCCAGCCCAGCCGGTGATTCAATTCGACCAACTCCGCACCGACCCGCCGGTGCCCGAGACCGGTTATGCGGGCAGCCACGCCCGCCGTGGAACCCTCACCCTCAATCACGGCATGGTGCAAACGCCCATCTTCATGCCGGTGGGCACCTATGGCACTGTCAAAGGCGTGATGCCTTCCAGCCTGGAAGACATGGGCGCGCAAATCATTTTGGGCAACACCTTTCACCTATGGATGCGCCCCGGGCAAGACGTGATGAAAAGTTTTGGTGGCCTGCATGACTTTGAGCGCTGGAACAAGCCGATCCTGACCGACTCGGGCGGTTTTCAGGTCTGGAGTCTGGGCGCCATGCGCAAGATCACCGAAGAAGGCGTGCATTTCTCTTCGCCCGTGAACGGCGACAAACTTTTCATGTCGCCCGAAGTCAGCATGCAAATCCAGACCACGCTGAATTCCGACATTGCCATGCAACTGGACGAATGCACACCCTACCTGTCGGTCGAACCCAAGACCAAGGGCCAAAAAACGACCGAACAGGAAGCCAGGACCTCGATGGAAATGAGCCTGCGCTGGGCCAAGCGCAGCCAGGACGAGTTCGAGCGGCTGGCCAACCCCAACGCGCTGTTTGGCATTGTGCAGGGCGGCATGTTCGAGGGCTTGCGGCAAGAGTCATTGGAGCAACTGGTGGCCATGGACTTCCCCGGCTACGCGGTCGGCGGCGTCAGCGTGGGCGAGCCCAAGGAAGAAATGCTGCGCATCATGGCGCACACGCCGCACCGCTTGCCCTGGCACAAGCCGCGCTACCTGATGGGGGTGGGCACGCCCGAAGATCTGGTCGAAGGTGTGGCGCAAGGCGTGGACATGTTCGACTGCGTGATGCCGACCCGCAATGCCCGCAACGGCACCTTGTTCACCCGCTTTGGCGACCTGAAAATGCGCAACGCCAGGCACAAGGCGGACCACGGCCCGCTGGACAGCACCTGCAGCTGCTACGCCTGCAAAGGCACGACCCGCCCCAACGGCACGATCAGCGGCGGCTTTAGCCGGGCCTATTTGCACCACCTCGACCGCTGCGGCGAAATGCTCGGCCCGATGCTGGCCAGCATCCACAACCTGCACTATTACCTGAACCTGATGCGCGAGGTGCGCGCTGCGCTCGATCACGGCACGTTTGGCGCATTCCGTCAGCAATTCAAGGCGGACCGGGCACGCGGGGTGTGAATTTATCCTTGCAAATCATGGAATGAAACTCCATAATTGCAAGGATGTTTACACGCCACTTGCTGCCTTTACTCACCGAAGAACTCCAGCACTCGCCCGCTGTTGCCCTGCTGGGGCCGCGCCAATCAGGCAAAACCACGCTGGCGCTGGAAGCCGCCAAGTCGATTCCCAGCCTCTACCTCGACCTGGAATCCGAACGCGACCGCGCCAAGCTGGCACAAGCCGAACTCTACCTATCCGATCACCTCGACAAACTGGTGATCCTGGACGAAGTGCACCGCGCACCCCATCTGTTTCCCGTATTGCGTGGCTTGATCGACCAGGCCCGCCGCGATGGCCGACGCGCGGGCAACTACCTGCTGCTGGGCTCGGCCGCGCTGGAGTTACTGCAGCAATCCGGCGAATCCCTGGCCGGGCGCATTGCCTACCTTGAACTGGCTCCCCTCAACTTACTGGAAACCGGCACGGCACTGCATGACGCCTTGTGGTTACGCGGTGGTTTTCCCGAAAGTCTGAGCGCACCCAGCGACGCACGCAGCCTGCGCTGGCGGAAAAACTTCATCCGCACTTACCTGGAGCGTGACATCCCGCAGTTTGGACCGCGCATAGCCGCTGACACCTTGCGCCGCTTCTGGACCATGCTGGCCCACCACCAAGGCGGTCTACTCAACGTGGCGCAACTGGCACGCAACATCGGGGTGGACGTCAAAACCGCGCAAAGCTATATCGACTTGCTGTGTGCCTTGCTGCTGGTGCGTCGCCTGCCGCCCTGGCACGCCAACACTGGCAAACGTCTGGTCAAATCCCCCAAGGTCTATGTGCGCGACAGTGGACTGGTGCACGCCCTGCTCGACATAGAAACCAAAGAAACCCTGCTGTCCCACATGGTGCTGGGTGCCAGCTGGGAAGGGTTCTGTATTGAAAGTCTGTTGGGGTGCGCGCCCGCCAGCGTGCAAGCCTATTTTTACCGCAGCAGTGGCGGCGCCGAGATCGACCTGCTGCTGGTCTGGCCGGGCGGTGAGATCTGGGCTATCGAGATCAAACGCAGCTTGAACCCCAAGGTCGAGCGCGGCTTTCATGCCGCTTGCGCCGACCTTTCGCCCACGCGAAAACTGGTGGTTTACCCTGGTGATGAATCGTTCCCGCTCGGGAACAACGTGGTGGCCGTACCGTTGGCAGCCCTGTGTCGGGAATTGGCGCCGGGAACTTCACCGGCATGAACAAGTCGCTTTATTTGCCGGTAAACACCGTCAACACCCCGGTGTAGCCATACAGGTGATGGCGGGCGATCTCGCCACCAGCAAAAAAACCGACCAGTGGCACATCACCCAGGGCCCGGCGAATGATTTGCAGCTCGGCGCTGGGGCCACCAAAATGGGCACCGCCTCGGCCGGTACAACTCACATAAATGGCACCGGCAATGGCGCGCGCCGGGTGCGGCGCAGCTTCGGCCTCAGACTGCGCCAGCGCACTGGCGGTTTCAAGCGCCTGTTCCTGCGGCTCCAGTTCTTCACGAATTTCAGCGCAAATGCGCATCAAGTCAGCGCGTGCAGCTTGCACGTCGCGCTGACAAAAAGCCAGTTCCATGCCCTCGGTCACCACATCGGCCACCGCCACACCAGCGCGTGCGGGGTCCAGGCCGATGATGTGGCGCACCATCACGTCGGGCCCAAAGTTGCCGGTACGTGTGATGGTTTGCGACGCGTCAGTCAGGCTTTCAGGTTCGGTCAGCCCCACCAGGGTGGCGCGCACGACTTGCAAGGCTTCGCGCGGTTCGTCCAGCGTGACATTCAACTCACGCAGCATGACCTGCAAGGCGGGCTCACCGTCCAGCGCCAACACCACATTGCGCTCGGCGCGGGTGACCTGGTGGGCACGGCTGATCGGCTGGCAGCCCTGCGTGACGCGCGACACCAGCGCCACCTCAGGGCCAAAGGCGACACCGCTCAAGCCGCCGCTGAAAACGCCGCTGGCGGCACCCTGGCCCTTGACGTTGCCATTGCCCGATACGGCAAACTGCACCGCCGCACCGCGGCTCGATGCCAGGCCGCCAAACACATAGCCGGAGTCGGTGCGCTGAGCCAGTTCCTCGATCAACTCGGCCACATCGGGCGTGTGGCCGTCGGCGTGCACCAGCGCCGTGTGCGCCTCAAAAGCCAGTCCCAGCGGCGCCACGCCAGAGAACACCCGGTACTGGTCACTGGGCAACTCAAGAAGCATCACGGCCAGGGCGGGCTCGTCAAAGTATTCGACGTTGTTGGACGCAATGCCCACGCCCACGGTACCCGACCAGTCGGTGATTTCGGGTAACTCGGCGCTCAGGTGCTCCAGGATCTCCTTGGCATCGGCCGCATAGTGGTCGGTAATGTAGAGCAGCGCCAGCGTCGGATTAGCTGCATAGCCATGCAACGCCATCTGGGCGCGCAGTTGTGCCAGCGCCAGATTGGCCGCCATGCCCCACTGCGGGTGGGTGGCGTGGGCGTAGGGAAACAACTTCATGAACCGGCCTGGCTGTTGCGATGGACCGGACTAGCGGCTTCGGGGGCTGGCTTTGGCAGCCACTTTTTTGACAGTCTTGGCGGGCGCCTTTTTGCTTGCCACTTTTTTGCTGGCGGGTTTGGGGGCTACCGTTGCGGCTTGCTTTGCAGGC
>JAQSDS010000193.1 GCA_029946045.1 Rhodoferax sp. | reverse complement strand
GCCACCCAAAATCAGCATGCGTTTTGGCACTTCTTTCAAAGCCAACGCGCCGGTGCTGTCGACCACGCGCGGGTCGTTGGGCATGAAGGGCAGGCGCACGGCCTGGCTGCCGGCAGCAATGATGCACTTCTTGAACGCGATGGTTTGCGTCTTGCCGGTTTTCTCTTGGGACGTACCGGTGGTCTCTTCGACCTGCACATGGTTGGCACCAACAAAGGCGCCGTAGCCGCGCACTACTGAGACCTTGCGCATCTTGGCCATGGCGGCCAGGCCACCGGTCAATTTGCTGATGACTTTTTCTTTGTGGCCGCGCAGCATGTCAACATTGACCACGGGCTTGCCAAAGTCAACGCCCAGGGCACCGAGGTGGCTCACTTCGTCCATGACCGCAGCCACATGCAGCAGCGCCTTGCTGGGAATGCAACCCACGTTCAGGCAGACACCACCGAGCTGGGCGTAACGCTCGACCAGCACCACCTTGAGGCCAAGGTCGGCAGCGCGGAACGCCGCCGAGTAGCCACCGGGGCCAGCACCAAGCACCAACAGGTCGCAGTCGAGGTCGGCGGCACCGGCAAAATTGGCCGCCGTGGGCGCGTTGACGGCAACGGCGGCAGCAGCGGGGGCCGCTACTGGTGCTGCAGCGGGTGCAGCGGCAGCAGGCACGGGCGCAGCCTGGCTTGCCGGGGCGGCAGCAGCGTCGGAGGATTCCAGCACCAGCAGCAGCGAGCCCTCGGAAACCTTGTCACCCAAGGCAATTTTGAGCTCCTTGACCACGCCGGCGTGGCTGCAGGGGATTTCCATGGACGCCTTGTCGGACTCCACGGTGATCAGGCTTTGCTCGGCTTTGACGGTATCGCCGGGCTTGACCAGCAGTTCGATGACGGTGACTTCGGCGAAGTCGCCAATGTCGGGGACCTTGATGTCGATGAGTGCCATGTTTGTTCCAATAAATGAGATAGAAGGTTCGCCGAAAAAAGGGCTTCTACTGACCTTGTAGGAGTGGCGACCCCGCCACGAATGAATGCAAAACAGCCATCGTCGCGAGGGCGCGACTCCCACAGTTGAGTCAAGCTCTTAGAGCAGCACCCTACGGAAATCACCCAGAATCTGGCCCAGGTAGACGTTAAAGCGGGCCGCAGCGGCGCCGTCGATCACGCGGTGGTCCCAGGTCAGGCTGAGCGGTAGCATCAGCCGCGGCTGGAACGCCTTGCCGTCCCACACTGGCTCCATGGTGCTCTTGCACACACCCAGAATGGCCACCTCGGGCGCATTGATGATGGGCGTAAAGTAGCGCCCGCCAATGCCGCCCAAGCTGCTGATGGTGAAGCTGGCGCCAGACATTTCGGCCGGACTCAGTTTGCCGTCGCGCGCCTTCTTGGCCAGTTCACCCATCTCGGTGCTGATCTGGAAGATACCTTTTTTGTCGGCATCCTTGATCACCGGCACCATCAGGCCGTTGGGCGTGTCGGCGGCAAAACCAATGTGGAAGTACTGCTTGTAGATCAGGGCATCGCCGTCCAGGCTGCTGTTGAACTCGGGGTATTTCTTGAGCGCGGCCACACAGGCCTTGATCAGGAAAGCCAGCATGGTCACCTTGACACCGCTCTTTTCGTTTTCCTTGTTGGTGGAGACGCGGAAAGCTTCTAGGTAGGTGATGTCGCAGTCGTCATGGTTGGTAACAGCCGGAATCATGATGGCGTTGCGCAACAGGTTGGCACCGCTGATCTTCTTGATGCGCGACATTTCCTTGCGCTCGATCGGACCAAACTTGGCAAAGTCGACCTTGGGCCAGGGGATCAGCCCGAGCTCGGAGCCCCCACCGCCGGCGGCGGGCTTGGCTGCCTGCTGGGCCGAACTGGCCAGGGTTTGCACTGCACCACTCATGACCGAGCGGGTGAACGACTGCACGTCGGCGTCGGTGATGCGGCCCTTGAGGCCACTGCCCTTGACCTCGTTCAGCGGCACGCCCAACTCGCGGGCAAACTTGCGCACCGAAGGCGATGCGTGAGGCAGGCCCAACGCCGGCGTCGCGGCGGGCACGTGGGCCGGTGCAGTAACCGCGCTGGAAACAGCAGCAGCCTGTGCGGGCGCTGCTACAGCCAAGGCGGCAGGTGCAGCTGCTGGTGCAGGCGCTGCGTTGGCCGTTCCCTCCAGAATAGCCAGCAGGTCGCCAATATTGACCTTGTCGCCGAGCTTGACCTTGAGCTCCTTGATGACACCGGCAGCGCTCGACGGGATTTCCATGGAGGCCTTGTCGGACTCGACCGTGATCAGGCTTTGCTCAAGCTTGACGCTGTCGCCCGCCTTGACCATGATCTCGATCACGGTCACATCCTTGAAGTCGCCGATGTCGGGCACACGTACTTCGACCGGGCCACTTGCCACAGCAGGTGCTGCGGCAGCGGCTACCGGCGCTGCTGCGGGCGCCACTGCGGCGGGAGCTGCTGGCGCAGACGCTGCCACTACGGGAGCTTCACCAGCCACTTCAAGCATCAGCACCAGTGAGCCTGTTTTCACCTTGGCGCCCAGGCCAACCTTGAGTTCCTTGACCACGCCGGCGTGGCTGGACGGAATTTCCATCGAGGCCTTGTCGGACTCGACGGTGATCAGGCTTTGCTCGGCACGGACAGCGTCGCCAGGCTTGACCATGAGTTCAATGACCGTGACCTCGTCAAAGTCCCCAATATCCGGGACGCTTATTTCTATGATTGCCATGTTGGTGTCTCCAAATGTGTTTTTGTCACTGCGAGCGCAGCGCGGCAGTCCAGGGTTTCATGGATTGCCGCGTCGCTGCACTCCTCGCAATGACGGAGTTACGCGTAAAGTGGGTTGACTTTGTCGGTGTTGATGCCGTACTTGGCAATGGCCTCGGCCACTTTGGCGACCGGCATTTTGCCGTCTTCGCTGAGCGCCTTGAGGGCCGCGACAACGATGTAGTGGCGGTTGATTTCGAAGTGTTCGCGCAGTTTGGAGCGGAAGTCGCTGCGGCCAAAACCGTCGGTGCCCAGCACCTTGTAGGTGCGGCCTTTCGGAATGAACGAGCGAATCTGCTCGGCGTAAGCCTTCATGTAGTCGGTCGACGCCACCACCGGGCCCTCATGGCTTTGGAGCTGTTGCGCCACAAACGACAGCTGTGGCTGGTCGGTGGGATGCAGCAAGTTGACGCGTTCGCAAGCTTGGCCGTCGCGCGCCAGCTCGTTGAAGCTGGGGCAGCTCCAGACGTCGGCGCTCACGCCCCAGTCCTGGGCCAGCAATTTCTGCGCAAAGAAACTCTCGCGCAGGATAGTGCCCGAGCCCAGCAATTGCACACGGGGGCCACTGGCGCCCGCTTGCCCGGGCTTGCACAGGTACATGCCCTTGATGATTTGTTCTTCGGTGCCAGGCGTGAGGCCGGGCATGGCGTAGTTCTCATTGAGCAGGGTCACGTAGTAATACACGTTTTCCTGACGCTCCACCATGCGCTTGAGGCCATGGTGCAGGATCACGCCGACTTCATGGGCAAAGGTCGGGTCGTAGCTGATGCAGTTCGGAATCGTGCCCGCCAGAATGTGGCTGTGGCCGTCTTCGTGCTGCAAGCCTTCGCCATTGAGCGTGGTGCGCCCGGAGGTGCCACCCAGCAAAAAGCCGCGTGCCTGCATGTCGCCCGCAGCCCAGGCCAGGTCGCCAATGCGCTGAAAACCGAACATCGAGTAGTACACGTAAAACGGCACCATGATGCGGTTGCTGGTGGAGTAGCTGGTGGCCGCTGCAATCCAGCTGGCCATGCCGCCGGCCTCGTTGATGCCTTCCTGCAGCACCTGACCCTTGACGTCTTCCTTGTAATACATCACCTGGTCTTTGTCGACCGGTGTGTATTGCTGACCATCGGGGTTGTAAATGCCAATCTGTCGGAACAGACCTTCCATGCCGAAGGTACGGCCCTCGTCGACCAGAATGGGCACCACACGCGGGCCCAGCGCCTGGTCACGCAACAGCTGCGTCAAAAAGCGCACATAGGCTTGCGTGGTGGAGATTTCGCGGCCTTCAGCGGTCGGTTCGATCACACTCTTGAACACTTCGAGCGCAGGCACGGTAAAGCGCTCATCGGCCTTGGTGCGGCGGTGTGGCAAGTAGCCACCCAGTGCTTTGCGGCGCTCGTGCAGGTATTTCATTTCCGGCGTGTCATCGGCCGGCTTGTAGAACGGAATGTCGGCAATCTGGCTGTCGGGGATCGGGATATTGAAACGGTCACGGAAAATCTTGATGTCTTCGTCGGTGAGCTTTTTGGTCTGGTGCACATTGTTTTTGCCCTCGCCGCTCTTGCCCATGCCAAAACCCTTGACGGTCTTGATCAGCAGCACCGTCGGCTGGCCCTTGTGATTGACCGCAGCGTGGTAGGCGGCGTAGACCTTTTGCGGGTCGTGGCCACCGCGTCGCAAGTTCCAGATGTCGTCATCGCTGAGCTTGGCCACCATCTCGAGGGTCTTCGGGTCGCGACCAAAGAAATGCTTGCGCACATAGGCGCCGTCATTGGACTTG
>JAQSDS010000192.1 GCA_029946045.1 Rhodoferax sp. | reverse complement strand
CCGTCCAGCACCGCATCCCGCACATAATCGCGTGCTTCCTGATCGATGACCAACGGTAAGTAGCGGTGCACTTTTTTGCCGTCGGCCCGACTCAGGCTGGCCTGCAAGTCGAGCACGCCCGGATAAAGTGAGCCTGACGGCGACTTGGCCGGGTCGGCGGTTTCCCATCTGATCTGAGCCTCCCCCTCGGCATCGGCGTTGGCAAACTTGACCTTATCCAATTGCAGCGCCATCCGCTCACCCTGGCGTTGCCAGCGGGCGTTGGCCGCCAGCGATGCCACGGGGATCTGCGGTTCCTGAAAAATGCCAGGCAAGTCGACACTGCCGGCGGTCAAGGCCAGGCGCGCTTGCCCGCCTAGCTGGTCAAAATCAAAGTCCACATCGAGACCGTTGACACCCGGCACAGCATTCACCGCAGCGATTTCAAGTCGGCTGACCCGGCCGCTGGCGGCATACTTTTGGGGCGCCGCCAACGGCCCCTGCCAACTGGCTTTCAACGCATCCACCCGACCTTTGGGGGCATAGGCCCGCAGCCGTTCACGAACCACGGCGGCGAGCGGCAAACGGGAGGCAATTTGGGCCAGTGCCGCCAGGTCAAGCTGATCGGCCTTGAGCTCACCTCGTTCGGATTGCCCGGCCAGCGCCTGCTCAAGCCGCAAATGCACATCGCCGCCGGGCCAATGCAGGCCGTCCTGCGTTTCAAAGCTCAACTTCCGGGTGAAAAACTCGAAGCCGGACGGCAGCCTTTGCCCGCCCAAACGCCCCAGCACCCGCCGCACCGCCAGTGTCTGTAGATCTTCCCCCAGAGCAACTTGAACTTCGGTCAAGGCGACATCGGCTGCGACCTCGGTGACACGACCCTGAGCAACATCCAGCCAGGCACGCAGGGCACCGCGACCCTGGCTCAGGTCGGCACCCAGCGGCATGTAACGGCGTAGCTCGGACAGGTCGGCTCGCTCAAACGCAGCGTACAACTGGCCATCCCAGTCCTGCCAGCGGCCGCTCTGGCGTGACAACAAGGGTTGCAAAAATTTGCCGCGCAAGCTGAAGCTGCTTCCCCAAGACTCGGGTGGTGTGGCATCCAGCCGCAGATCGTGGTGACGGCCACGGTTGCGCACCGTCACCTCGACCTGCTGCAGCAGCACGGGCTCGGCCGTGCGTTGCTCGTCTGTCCAGCGCAGGCTGCCGTCGTGAATGGCAAACTCGAGTTGCGAAAAAAACCAGTCCAGAGCCACCGTGTCGGTCTGCCGGGCGCTGGAAAAATCCAGTCCGCCAATGGTAATTTTTCCGTCCAGGGCACGACGAATGTCAAGCTGCGGACGATCAAGGTAGATTTGCTCAAAACCAAAGTGCCACAGCGAACGGGGTGACACAGCAATCAGGATACGAGGCAAACGAAGCGCCACCCGGTCCTGCGCATCGAGCAGGGTCACATCGGTCAGCTCAAAGGACGGTGTCAAGCCATTGGAGTGGGCGGCCACGGCCCCAACCCGCACCCTTACCCCCAGTGCCTGCGTGGCCCGTGCCTCCAGCTGCGGGCGAAATTCACCGATTCGCGGCACAATCACCCAGTGCAGCGCCCCCCAGGCCAGACCAAACAGCAGCCATGCCGAAACCACAGCAGCCAAAAGCCAGCTTGTCAGGTTCGACCAGGTTTTCAGCAGTTTGGAAGGAAGGGGCGACACGTGATTCGATAAAAGTTGTTCAACCAGAATTATGACCCGACCCTCCCTGGCCAACCACTCCCGCTTTGCCCAACGCGTGCGCCGCCGATATGAAGCCGAGTTGCCCCTGTTGGCCTGCGGCGTGCCCGGCCCCGAGCAACTGCAAACCACCTTCATGCAGCTCCTGGCGCAGGGTCAAAGCCTGGCCAATGCCCTTCGGATCACGCGCCAGTTGGTGATTGAGCGCCTGCTGTGCCTGGACTGCGAACAGCAGTTGCCGCTGGCTCGGGTCACCCAGGCCATGACCGAACTGGCTGAATTCGCGCTTAACCATGCGCTGGCGCAAGCACAGTCGGTACTCGATCTTAGCCATGGCACACCGCTCAATGCCCAGGGCCAGCGCGCCCAGCTCTGGATTGTGGGCATGGGCAAGCTCGGTGCCCGCGAGCTCAATGTGTCAAGCGACATCGACCTGATTTATGTCTACGACGAAGACGGAGACACCGCAGGCGACGCGCAGGGGCGTGGTCGCATCACCAACCATGAATACTTCGGCAAGGTGGTGCGCGCGGTTTACGCGCTGGTCGGTGACACCACCGAGCATGGTTTTGTGTTCCGTGTCGACCTGGCACTGCGCCCCAATGGCAACTCGGGCCCGGCAGCCGTGTCGCTGGACGCGTTGGAGGAATACCTGCATGTGCAGGGCCGCGAATGGGAACGTTTTGCCTGGCTCAAAAGCCGGGTCGTCGCACCTTTTGACAGCGTCACCAGTGGTGCCACCCAGGCACTGCGCAAGGTGGTGATGCCCTTTGTCTTCAGACGTTACCTTGACTACAGCGTGTTTGATGCCCTGCGCGTGCTGCACCGTCAAATTCGCGAGCACGCCGCCAAACGCAGTGCCGGCCACCCCGAACGTGCCAACGACGTCAAGCTCTCGCGCGGCGGCATCCGCGAGATTGAGTTCACAGTACAACTGCTGCAAGTCGTGCGCGCCGGCCATTTCCCCGAACTGCGCACCCGCCCAACCCTGAGTGCGCTACCGCGCCTGGTGCGTGCCAACCTGATGTCGGAGCAAACCGCACAGGCGCTGGCCCAGGCCTACACCTTTTTGCGCCAGATCGAACACCGTATCCAGTATCTGGACGACCAGCAAACCCATGTTTTGCCAACCCATGACCACGACCTGAACTGGATCGCCGAGACCATGGGTTTTACCTCCTCTCAGGCGCTGTTGAGCCAGCTTGATGCCCACCGCGAGCTGGTGGCGCAGGAATTCGACAAACTGCTGGGCGGCCCCGAACCTGAATGCAAAGGTTGCAACAACGGCAAGCCCAACCCGGGCAACCAGTCGATCGACGACCTGTTACCGCAACTGGGTGATGCTTTCCGCCAGCGGCTTGCATCCTGGTGCCAGCACCCACGCGTGCTGGCGCTACGCGACGAAGCCCGTGAGCGCTTGCTGCGCCTGCTGGTGCGCACCGCGCAATGGGTGCGCGAAGACCGCGTGAACGAAGAGGCGGCAGTTCGTCTGGTGGACTGGATGGAGCCCCTGCTGCGCCGCGAAAGCTACCTTGCCTTGCTGCTGGAGCGCCCGCAAGTTCACGAGCGACTGTTGCGACTGTTGGGCGCAGCACGCTGGCCAGCGCGCTATTTGCTACGCCACCCCGGCGTCATTGACGAGCTGGCCAGCCCCGCCATGATGGAAGAGCGCTTTAACGCAGCTGAGTTTGAGTCTGAGCTCGACCACCGCCGAACAGCATTGACGGGTACCGGCGAGGACGACGAAGAAACCCTGCTCAACCTGCTGCGCCGCGCGCACCATGCCGAGGTCTTTCGCACCCTGGCACGCGATGTGGAAGGCAAACTCAGCGTGGAGCAGGTGGCCGATGACCTGAGCGCGCTGGCCGATGCCATTTTGCGCATCACCACCCGCTGGTGCTGGAGCCGCCTGAAGAAAGCGCACCGCGAACAGCCGCAATTTGGCATCATTGCCTACGGCAAGTTGGGTGGCAAGGAACTCGGCTACGGCAGCGACCTCGACATCGTGTTTGTCTTTGATGACGACGACGAAAACGCGCCGGAAATCTATGCTGCGCTGGTGCGCAAGCTCATCAACTGGTTGACCGTCAAAACTGGTGAAGGCGACCTGTATGAAATTGACACGGCACTGCGCCCCAACGGCAACGCCGGCCTGCTGATCACCAGCTTTGCGGCCTATGCCAATTACCAGCAACAACGCGGCTCCAACACCGCCTGGACCTGGGAACACCAGGCCATGACCAGGGCGCGCTGCGTGCTCGGGGATGCGTCGCTGCACGAACGTTTCGATGCGGTACGCAAAGCCGTGATCAGCGCACCGCGCGATGCCGACGGCCTGCGTGCCGAAATTGCCGCCATGCGGGAACGCATGGCCAGTGCACAACCCGTCAAGGTCGACAGGTTTGACATCAAGTACAGCGCTGGTGGCATGATCGACGCCGAATTTGTGATGCAGTTCCTGGTGCTGTCGCAGTCAGGTGCGCACCCCGAACTGATCGCCAATGCGGGCAACATTGCCCTACTAGAACGTGCTGAAACCCTGGGCTTGCTGCCCGCAGGCCTGGGCCATGAGGCTGCCAGTGCTTACCGGGCCATGCGCCAGGTACAACATAAGGCCCGCCTCAACGAAGAATCGACCCAACTGGAAGCGCATGACATGCATGCCGAACGCAACGCCATTCTGGCGCTGTGGCAGCAGGTTTTCTCGCTCTCGCCATCGCCCCACTAAATACACCTCGACAACATGCAAAAAATTGCCCTGATACCGCTCATTGCCAGCGCTGTTTTGCTCAGCGCCTGCAGTGATCGCGTCAAAGACACCCACCCCGAGCAACTGGTCAGCAA
>JAQSDS010000191.1 GCA_029946045.1 Rhodoferax sp. | reverse complement strand
TTCGCCAGCCCATAACAACCACCCGGTGGAGGTGGTGGTGCTGTCGCGCAATGACCCGGTGTCGGGCATGCGGGTGTTTCGATCGGCGCAGCACTACGGGCTGGCCATTGAGCGCGGCAGCTTCACGCGCGGGCAACCGCCCTGGCGCTACCTGAAGCCGCTGCACGCCAACCTGTTTTTAAGCACGCATCTGAGCGACGTGCGCGCCGCACTCGATGCGGGCGTGCCGGCCGCCCAGGTGTACCCGCGCTCGGTCCACGCCAGCGATGCCCATCCTTTTGAAGTGCGCATTGCCTTTGACGGAGACGCGGTCTTGTTCAGCGACGAGGCCGAACAGGTGTACCAGACCCAGGGTCTGCAGGCGTTTCAGCAGCATGAGACCCTGAAGGCCGCGCTGCCCCTGCCCGACGGCCCGTTCAAGCCCCTGCTGTTCGCCCTGCAGCGCCTGCAGCAGGCCGGCACTGCCAGCATGCGCATTCGCACCGCGCTGGTCACCGCGCGCAGCGCACCAGCGCATGAGCGCGCCATTCGCACCTTGATGAACTGGAACATTGAGGTAGACGAGGCGATGTTTCTGGGGGGGCTGCCCAAAGGCGAGTTCTTGCGCGAATTCGAGCCCGATTTTTTCTTTGATGACCAGACCGGCCACATCGAATCTGCCGCCCGGCATGTGCCCTCGGGCCATGTGGCGAGCGGCGTGCGCAACAACAATGTTTGAGATCTTGCGGGTCAGACCACTCGCGTAGCGACGTGCTCTGACCCCAACTGACTTCAGATCTTGCGGGGCAGACCACTCGCGTAGCGACGTGCTCTGACCCCAACTGACTTCAGATCTTGCGGGGCAGACCACTCGCGTAGCGACGTGCTCTGACCCCAACTGATTAAGCGTTGCTGACGATTTGCTGGTCTCGGCTGGCGGCGCCGCTGCGCACCAGTTCATCCAGCACGGCCAGCACCCAGTCCTGAAAGGGTTGACCGGCCGGGCCGCTGGACTGGTAGATCTGATGCAGCAGCGGGGTGCCCTGCGCCCATTGCAGCAAGTCGGCCAGCGCGATGCGCTGGAATTCAAGCAGTTTGAATTTGAGCAACACCTTGGCTGCATACCGGATGTGCTTTTGCGGTGCCTGGGCAAAGCTGTTCAGTCGGCTGCGCGCCCGTGCCAGGGCCTCGCCTACATCTGAAAACGCCGCACCATGGCCGGGGATCACCATGCGCGGTGCCAGCGCCTCGATGATGTCGAGGGTTTGCGCCACCTGGTCGAAGGCGTCGGCGCCGTCCAGCTCGGGGAACACCACGCCAAAGCCGTTTTCCCAAAGCGCATCGGCCGAGATCAGCAACCGGTGTTCGGGCTGAAACAATATCACCGAATGCGGGTCGTGCCCCGGAGCGGCATGAATCTGCCAAAGCTGGTCGCCCAGGGCAAGGTCTGTGTCGGCTTGCAGCGTGGCACTGTAGCCAAAAGGCGGGCAGGTTTGACCGGTGGGCTGGTAGGACAAAGCCACCGGGTCCCAGGGCGACACAAAGCGGGCATGCCCTGGCGGGATCAGGGTTTGCAAGTGCGGGTAGTTCGATTGCAGCACAGCGTTGCCACCGCAGTGGTCACTGTGCAAGTGGGTGTTGAGCAACAGATCAAGCGGCTGCGTTTGCAGGGCCGCCTTCAGCAGCCCAAGGGTCTGGGTGGCGTGGCTGGCATAGCCACTGTCCACCAGCGCGCAGTGGCTTTTGCCACGGATCAGGATGTTGTTGGAAGACAGCCAGCCGCGCTCGAACAGGGTGATGCCATGGGGGAGTTGCACAAAGAACCTATGAAAAATAAAGGGCTGAAGGGTAGGGCGAGAGACGAGAGGCTGTTGCTGACTTTAGGCCATGTCGCCAGAGGCCAATCGCAGGGTTTGGGCGAGTTCGTTCACGCAAGCGACAGGCGCGGCATCAAACAGGCAGTCCATCCAGGTCGATTCCCGTGCTTTGACTGTGTCCAGAAAAACGCTGACCGTGCCTTGCCCGCGCGCCAGGCCGGCAAAGTGGTTAAAGCCGGATTCGAGAAAATTCTGCAAGGAACCCAGTCCTGCCAGCTGTGCCGGTTTTCGCATCATTTTCAGCATCAGATGGAGGCCGGGTTTGCGCGTCAACTGCCCCAGATCTGCGCCAATGCGCAGCACTGTGCTGAGTTGCCAAACGCGGTCTTCGCGGCGCCCGACGGCGCGCCAGGCCTGCACATAGGCTGGCACCACCTGGGCACCCGCTTGCAACTGCCAGTTCAGGGCCATGGCCAGATCAAGCTCTTCGGTCAGGACATGCAATTCGGCCAAGGCTACGGCTGTGGCGACCACTTGATCGGGAAAGGTGCGCTGCAGGGCGCCTGCAATGCGGGCAAATTGCGCATCGCGCTCGGAAAAATTTTTGGTGCCATACAGTTCCTCCAAAAAGAAATTGGCGCAGGCGGCGTAGCTGGTAGAGTGCAACAGGTCCTGGTAGGTGCCGACAAAACGCTGCGCCTGTAGCTGTTTGACGGTGTGAAGCGCCTGCGCCAGATCGGGTTGGTCGGCAACCGTTTGGCGAAGTGCGACCACCCGGGCAATAGACGCCCGTATCTGGTTTGAAGCTTGCATGGTGCGCCAAGTTTAGCCAGACCTTGTTTTAAAAGCCGAAGTCCGTGAAGGAGTTATGCTCTCTAGAGATCAATACCTAGGGAAAACCCTTATATTTGAGCCCTATGCCTGAAACTTTTCTCGATTCTTTGGTCTCCGCTGATCCCGCCGCCGTGACGCCTGCCGCCAGGCAGCAGGCGACGACGCATGCCAGCGCATCCAGAAAACCCGATGTCATGGTGCCGATTCGGTCGCTGGGTGAAAACCACCGCGCCCGCATCGCCAGCCACCTCAAGGCCCTTGATAAACACGACAGGTATTACCGTTTTGGTTTTTCCGCCAGCGACGACCAGATTGACCGGTATGTCAACGGCCTGGATTTCGAGCGTGATGAAATTTTTGGCATTTACAACCGCAGTCTGGCACTGATTGCGGTGGCGCATCTGGCCTATGCGCCGGACACCGGGGCCAACCGCAGTGCCGAATTTGGTGTGTCGGTGCTGCCACGGTCGCGCGGCCGGCATTTCGGCTCGCGGCTTTTTGAGCGTGCCGTGATGCACGCCCGCAACGTGGGGGTGGGCAAGATGTATGTTCATGTGTTGAGCGAAAACACCGCCATGCTCAGAATTGCCGGCCATGCCGGTGCCACGTTTGTCCGTGACGGTGCTGAAACCGAGGGCTACCTGAGCTTGCCGCCAGCCACGTTCAATAGCCATTTGACAGAAATGGTTGAAGAGAAGTTGGCACAGGTTGACTACCAGTTCAAGGTGCAGGCTCGTCAATTTCGCCACACCCTCGCCAACATTCAACAAGCCTGGCGCGGTACGGACAGCGCTGAAAAAAGCGGGTGATGCCGGATTTGCGCTGAAGTTCCAGCATGGCAAATGCGTTATCCGCTATCCTTCAGGCTTGTTCAACAACCGCATGTCCTGCTTGACTGGCTGTGTCCGACCCCTACCCTACGCGTCCCGACCGAGAAGATAAGCGCACTTTTCTGCAAAAAATTGCCGAGTTCATCCACCCCGGCCCTGATTCGACCGACGAGTTGATAGAAACCCTGGCCGAAGCCGAGCACAACCAGCTCATTGGCGCCGATTCACGCAAGATGCTCGAAGGCGTGATTCGCATGGCCGACATGAGCGCTGGCGATGTGATGGTGCCCTCCACCCGCATGGAGCTGGTCAACATTGACGACCCCTACGACACCATGATGCACGGGGTGATCGATACGGCGCACTCGCGTTTCCCGGTGTTTGAAGGGGAGCGCGAAAACATCATTGGCATCCTGATGGCCAAAGACCTGCTCAAGTTGCAGCGTGCTCCAGAGCTCAATATCCGCGCCTTGCTGCGCCCAGCCGTGTTTGTGCCCGAGAGCAAGGGGCTCAATGACTTGCTGCGTGACTTCCAAAGCAACCACAACCACCTGGCCATCGTCATCGACGAATTTGGTCGGGTTGCGGGCCTGGTCACCATCGAGGATGTGCTGGAAGAAATTGTGGGTGAGATCGAGGACGAATTTGACATTGCCGACGATGAAGGCGACATTTTTGGACTGGCCGATCGCAGCTACCGGGTGAGTGGCGACACCACCATCGAGCGGGTCGAGGCGGCCTTTGGCGTCAAGATCAACAGCGTCGATCCCGACGAAGACTTTGACACCATTGGCGGCCTGATCGCCCACGAAATGGGCCATGTGCCTCGGCGCGGCGAGCACCATGTGGGCTGGGGCCTTGACTTTTTGGTCCTGCACACCAAAGGGGGTGCGGTGAAGTGGTTCAAGGTGTCGCCGGTGCCGGATGACGCTTCCTGAGCCACAGGGCGCGGGCTTTGGCCTGTTTGTGCCTCCAGCCCCAAAAAATTTCTTGATTCCCTGGCTGGCGCTGCTGCTGGCCGGTGCGTTGCAGGCGGCCAGTCTGGCATGGCCCGTGGCGATGCCGCACAGCCTGGTCTGGCTGCGGCTGGTGCAGGGGCAAGCGGTTTGGTGGGGGCAGTTGCTGGCGCTGTCTAC
>JAQSDS010000190.1 GCA_029946045.1 Rhodoferax sp. | reverse complement strand
CGGCGCGGTGCCATTCCATTCCTGGATCCCGGACGTCTATCAGGGTGCACCCACAGCCATCACGGTCATGATCGGTGGCGCCCCCAAGCTGGCTGCATTTGCCGTGATGATCCGACTGCTGGTAGAAGGCATGTTGCCCCTGGTCTTTGATTGGCAACCAATGTTGATGTTGCTGGCCATTGGTTCGCTGGCGATTGGTAACCTGGCTGCCATTGCGCAGACCAATATCAAGCGCATGCTGGCCTTTTCAACCATTTCCCACATGGGGTTTGTGTTGATCGGCATGATGTCTGGTATTGTCATTCACCACCCTGAGGCCGCGGCCAACGCTTATGGTTCCTCCATGTTCTATGTGGTGTCTTATGTGCTGACGACACTGGCTAGTTTTGGTGTGATTTTGTTGTTGACCCGCAGCGGCTTTGAGAGCGAAGAAATTTCTGACTTTGCCGGTCTCAATCAACGCAGTCCGCTTTATGCGGCCATCATGGCTGTTTGTCTGTTCTCCTTGGCCGGTATTCCGCCCATGATTGGTTTTTATGCCAAGCTGGCTGTGTTGCAGGCCTTGGTGGCTTCGGGTGGAACGCTGCAGCTGGTACTGGCCGTGTTTGCCGTCATGATGTCGCTGATCGGCGCCTTCTATTACCTGCGCGTGGTCAAGGTCATGTATTTTGATGCGCCCTCGACTGCCACCGGCGACATCACGTCACCCTTTGAGGTTCGTGCCGTGTTGTCGCTCAATGGGGCGCTGCTGTTGGTCCTGGGTATCGTCCCCGGCGGTCTGATGGCTTTGTGCGCCAGTGCCGTATCACGGATGCTGACCACTTGATTCGCCCGGCTATTTCCGTCTGACCGACCGGCTATGGACAAGCCCAGGTTTGACCACTTGGTCGAGAAGAAGCTCAGCAGTACCGAACTCTTCAAAGGCCGGCTTCTTCACGCTTACCGCGACATAGTCAGCCTGCCCGACGGTTCTCAGGCGACCCGTGAATACGTGGTTCATCCTGGCGCTGTCATGGTCGTTCCGCTGCACGAAGACGCGAATGGCAAGCTTCAGCTTGTGCTGGAGCGTCAGTTTCGCTATCCCGTGGGCCGGGTCATGATCGAGTTTCCTGCTGGCAAGCTCGACCCAGGTGAAGACTGCTTTGCCTGTGCACAACGTGAGCTGCGTGAGGAAACCGGTTTTAGTGCCAGCCAATGGGCCCATGCGGGGGTGCTGCACCCGCTCATTGCCTATTCAACCGAATTCATCGACATCTGGTTTGCACGCGGCTTGCGCGCTGGCGCCCGGCAACTTGACGACGGTGAATTGCTGGACGTTTTTACTGCCAGTCCACACGAGTTGCTTGACTGGTGCCGTCAGGGTCTGGTGACAGACGGCAAGACACTCACCGCAGCACTGTGGCTACAAAACGTGATCTCAGGTACCTGGTTGCTCGATTGGCAGGATGTGATTTAGCCGGTTTATGTGATTTTTGCATACGGCAATGAATCGCCGTTTGGCCTCGGTTTGCTGGCACTGGTGCTTCTTAGAATCATCGGTATCCAAGCAACTAACTGGAGACCTGCATGACCCATGCTGCCCTTGCCGACCTGCGTACCTACACCCTGGAAAACGCCGGTGTCGCCGCCCCCGCGCTGGCTGATTTCGTTTCTGCCTACTTTGACAATACCGATCCCGATGAATTACAGCAACGTGGTTCGGCCACGCTGCTGGCTTTGGCCGCAGCGCATTGGCGTTTGCTCGACGCCACGCCCGAGGTCTCTGGCGAGCGTATTCGCGTTTACAACCCCACGTTGGCCGAAGACGGCTTTGACAGTGAACACACCGTCATTCAAATTGTTCACGATGACATGCCGTTCCTGGTGGACTCGGTCACGATGTGCATCAACCGCGCTGGCCTCATGGTGCACTGGATTGTGCATCCGCTGCTGGCCATCGAGCGCGATGCTGACGGCAAGGCAGCCCATGCCGTGTTGGCCAGGCAGGACGCAAACCATCATCGAAAAATTTCTTCCTTGATTTTGGTTCAGTGCGACCGCATTTTGTTGCAGGCTGACCGAAATCAGCTGGCCGCCGAACTGTCGCGGGTACTGCATGACGTCAGTGCTGCGGTCAATGACTGGGCGCCCATGCTCAAGCACCTGCAGGCCGTGCGTGAGGCTTCTGCTGGTTCGCCTTTGTCGGCCAAGGGGCAGCAAGAGGGACTTGAGTTTTTGCATTGGCTTGAGTCGCAGCACTTCACCTTTTTAGGCGCACGCGATTACCAGTTGCTGCGCGAAGAAGATGGCGTCAAGTTGGTGGCTGTGCCTGAATCCGGCCTGGGCATTTTGCGCGGTGAGCCTCAAACCCCGGTCAGTCGCCTGCCACTGGATGCACTCGAATTTCTCGACTCCGACCAGCTGGTGCTGGTGACCAAGGCCATGACCCGGTCCACCGTGCACCGCCCTGCGTGGCTGGACTGCCTGACCATCAAGCGCTTCGATGCGGCCGGTAAAGTCATTGGCGAAGCCCGTTTCCTGGGGCTTTACACCTCCAAGGCCTACGCTGCTGCAGTGGGTGACATTCCGCAAATCCGGCGCCGCGCTGCCGACGTGATGGCGGCTGTCGGTGTGCTGCCCGAAAGCCATGCGGCCAAGTCGCTGCAGACCATACTGGATACCTACCCGCGCGACGAGCTGTTCCAGGTCGACACCGCCACGCTGATCGACCACGCGGTCGGTATCTTGCGTCTGCAGGAGCGCCAGCGGGTGCGGGTATTTTTGCGTCGTGACCCCTTTGGCCGTTTCACCTCGGTGCAGGTGTTTGTGCCGCGAGATCGTTACAACACCGAGCTGCGCTCCAAAATTGGCAACGAACTCAGCCGGGCGCTGGATGGCGAGTCGATCGAGTTCACTCCCACCCTGACGAACAGCCCATTGGCCCGTATCCATTACACCGTTCGTGCCCGCCAGCAGGCGCCCCGAAACGTTGATGTGTCGGCGCTTGAGGCGCGTATTGCCCAGCTTTCCCAGCGCTGGGAAGATGATTGCAAGCAGGCTTTGCTGCACATCCATGGTGAGAGCCAAGGTCTGGCTTTGGCGACGCGCTTTGCCGACAGCTTTCCAGCCGCCTACCAGGAAGATTTTTCTGGTCGGATGGCGGCCGATGATGTGCAGGTGCTGGCTGGTCTGACAGCTGAACAGCCCATGGCGGTGCGACTGTATCGCCCACTCGACAGTGCTCCTGGCATGGTGCGTTTCAAGATTTTCAGCCGGAGCAAGGTTGCGCTGTCAGACTCGCTGCCGGTGCTGGAGCACATGGGTGCCCGCGTGCTCGACGAGCATCCCTACCAGCTGCGTCCGGCGGAGTCAGTGGCCGATGCAAGCGAGGACTGGATCCACGATTTGGGCCTTCAACTGCCGCCCGAAGTCGAGTTTGCCTCGATACGCGAGCGTTTTGAGAGCTTGTTTGTGCAGGTCTGGTGCAAGGCACTTGAAAGTGATGACCTTAACAAGTTGGTGTTGGTGACCACGCTAGATGCCCGCGCCATTGCGGTGCTGCGCGCTTACACACGCTACTTCACCCAGCTTAATTTTCCCTATAGCCAGAGCTATCTGGAGGCGGCCCTTTTCAAGAACGCTGCGTCAGCACAAGCCCTGGCCGAGCTGTTTGTGGCCCGCTTCGATCCTGCCAACGGGCAGCATCGCGATGCGCTGCAAGCCAACGTGGGCACCCGTCTAGACGCGCAATTGAGCGCCGTGGCCAGTCTGGATGAAGACCGTATTTTGCGCCAATACCACCGTAGCATTCTGGCCACTGTGCGCACCAATGTGTGGCAAACAGCGCTAACGGGGGGCAACAAACCTTATATGAGCTTTAAATTCAGGTCGCATGACGTGCCCGGTATGCCCGAGCCCAAGCCGCTGTTTGAGATCTGGGTGTATTCGCCGCGCGTCGAAGCCATTCACCTGCGCATTGACAAGGTGGCGCGTGGCGGCCTGCGCTGGTCTGACCGGCGCGAAGACTTCCGCACCGAAATTCTGGGTCTGGTGAAAGCCCAGCAGGTCAAAAACACGGTGATCGTTCCGGTCGGCTCCAAAGGTGGTTTTGTCCTGAAGAATCCGCCGCCGGCCGGTGACCGTGATGCGTTCATGGCCGAGGGCATTGCTTGCTACAAGCTGATGCTCTCAGGCATGCTGGATGTGACCGACAACCTGGTCAAGGGCCAGGTCGTGGCACCCCAAAACGTGGTCCGCCATGACGTGGATGATCCCTACCTGGTGGTGGCCGCAGACAAGGGTACGGCCAGCTTTTCCGACATTGCCAACAGCGTTTCGGCTGAGTACGGCTTCTGGCTCGGCGACGCGTTCGCATCGGGCGGCTCGGTGGGCTATGACCATAAAGCGATGGGCATTACCGCCCGCGGTGCCTGGGAGTCTGCCAAGCGCCATTTCAGGTCCTTGTCGCACGACATCCAGACCACGCCGTTCACCGTGGTCGGCGTTGGCGATATGTCGGGCGACGTGTTCGGTAACGGCATGCTGCTGTCCACACAAATCAAACTGGTGGCCGCGTTTGACCACCGGCACATCTTCATCGACCCCACACCCGAAGTGGCGCGCAGTTTTGCCGAAC
>JAQSDS010000189.1 GCA_029946045.1 Rhodoferax sp. | reverse complement strand
TGCGGTATTTGGTACCATGGCCAAGTGGGTGGTGCAGGTGGACGACCCCAAACGTTTGCCCGAGCTGGTGTCACGTGCTTTTCATGTGGCGACCTCGGGCCGACCTGGTCCGGTGGTGATTGCGTTGCCGGAAGACATGTTGACGCAAGCCGCAACGGTAGCTGATGCCTTGCCATATGCGGTGACTGAAACTCACCCGGGTGCTGAGCAACTGGCCGAGCTTCAAGACCGTTTGGCCACAGCGCAGCGCCCGGTCGTTATTTTGGGTGGCAGCCGTTGGTCAGAGGCGTCTGTGCAGCAGTTCACAGCTTTTGCCGAAGCCTACGCCTTGCCGGTGTATTGCTCATTCCGTCGCCAGATGTTGTTCAACGCCAAGCATGCGTGTTATTGCGGGGATCTAGGTCTGGGGGTGAACCCGCGTTTGCTTGCACGTATCCGCGCATCAGATCTGGTGTTGGTGGTGGGTGGGCGTTTGTCCGAGGTGCCGTCACAGGGGTATGAACTCATGGGTATCCCGACACCGCAGCAAGTAATGGTGCATGTACATGCCGATGCAGATGAGTTGGGCAAGTTGTACCGTGCCACCCAGTCCATCCATGCGACACCGCAGGCCTTTGCCCAAGCTGTGGCCACCTTGCGTCCGGCAGCGCCGGTGGTCTGGATGGATGCCACGGTTATTGCTCGCGAAGACTATTTGGGCTGGAGCGACCCGGCACCGATCCGTATCCCCGGCCCGTTACAAATGGGTGAGGTGATGCAACACCTGCGCGCCACCCTGCCCGCAGACACGATTTTCTGCAACGGTGCGGGTAACTTTGCCACATGGGCGCACCGTTTTTGGCCGTTCACCCATTACGCCAGCCAGTTGGCCCCCACCAGCGGCTCCATGGGTTACGGCTTACCGGCAGGGGTTGGGGCTAAACGCTTGTGGCCGCAGCGCGAGGTGGTGGTGTTTGCCGGTGACGGAGACTTCATGATGCACGGTCAGGAGTTCGCCACCGCCGTGCAATACAACTTGCCCATCATCGTGGTGCTGCTGGACAACGCCATGTACGGCACCATCCGTATGCACCAGGAGCGGACCTATCCGGGGCGTATCAGTGGCACCCAGCTCAAAAACCCCGACTTCTGTGGCTACGCCCAAGTGTTTGGCGGCCATGGTGAACGGGTCATCACCACCGAGGAATTTGCCCCGGCACTGGCGCGTGCCCGCGCCAGCGGCAAACCGGCCATCCTGCACTGCTTGCTGGATCCGCAAGCCATCACACCGACCACCACGCTTGATGACATCCGCAATGCGGCGCTGGCAAAAACGTCATCTTTATCAGTGGCTGGATGATTTTCAGAACTGAAAAGCTGCATCGGCGTCAAATCATCGATCGTCAATGTCGAGCGTATGTTGCCAGGTGAAGTGGACGTGGCTCTGGTGCGACTCATCCTGGAGCACACATTCAGCGTAAATAAAGCTGCAGCTAGGGACGTGCCTCTCTGATGACCATCGATTAACTCAATTTCTCATAACTTTATCAAAGGTGCCTATGAAAATAATTGTCCCCGTCAAACGCGTGGTGGACTACAACGTGAAGATCCGCGTCAAGTCGGACCACACCGGTGTAGACATCAGCAACGTCAAAATGAGTATGAACCCGTTTGACGAAATCGCCGTCGAAGAAGCCGTGCGCCTGAAAGAAAAAGGCGTGGCTTCTGAAATCATCGCCGTTTCCTTTGGCGCCACTCAATGCCAGGAAACCCTGCGCACAGCCATGGCCATTGGTGCCGACCGCGCTGTTCTTGTCGAAACCAACGAAGACCTGCAACCCCTGGCTGTCGCCAAACTCCTCAAAGCCCTGATCGACAAAGAACAACCAGGTTTGATCATCCTGGGCAAACAAGCCATCGACGACGACTGCAACCAGACCGGCCAGATGCTCGCCGCCCTGGCCGACCTGCCCCAAGCCACCTTTGCCAGCAAAGTCGAAATCGCTGATGGCAAAGCCACAGTCACACGCGAAGTGGATGGTGGATCGGAAACCCTCGCACTCACCCTGCCAGCTGTCATCACCTCTGACCTGCGCCTCAACGAGCCGCGCTACGTCACCCTGCCCAACATCATGAAGGCCAAGAAAAAGCTCATGGACATCCTCAAGCCCGAAGACCTCGAAGTGGATGTGTCACCACGCATCAAGACCCTCAAAGTCACCGAGCCACCCAAACGCAGCGTCGGCATCATGGTGCCCGATGTCGCCACCCTGGTGGCCAAACTCAAGAACGAAGCCAAGGTGATCTAAATGACAGTCTTAGTAATTGCTGAGCACGACAATGCCAGCCTCAAAAGCGCCACATTGAACGTTGTCATGGCGGCGACACAGACCAGTATGTTCACAGACGGACTGGTGCACGTCTTAGTGGTTGGCTACAACTCTGAACCAGTCGTTCAGGCCGCCGCACAGATCAACGGCGTCGCAAAAGTCATCCATGCCGAGGGAGCGCAGTTTGCCCATGGCTTGGCCGAGAACGTGACCGCTCAGGTGCTGACCATCGCGGGTCACTACTCCCACATCATGTTTGCCTCGACTGCCAGCGGTAAAAATGTGGCACCGCGTGTGGCCGCCAAGCTCGATGTCGGCCAGATTTCTGATGTCACCAAAATTGAAAGTATTGACACCTTTGAGCGTCCAATTTACGCCGGCAACGCGGTTGCCACGGTGCAGAGCACAGACGCAATCATGGTGCTCACTTTGCGAACCACCGGCTTCGACCCCGCCATCGCGACTGGTGGCGCCGCTACTGTGGAAAGAGTGGCAGCTGTCACCTCCAGTGCGAACACCACCTACCTCGGCAGCGAAATTTCCAAGAACGACCGTCCTGAACTGACTGCTGCCAAGATCATCGTTTCTGGTGGCCGCGCACTGGGATCCAATGAGAAATTCATGGAAATCATGACTCCGCTGGCCGACAAACTTGGCGCCGCCATGGGTGCCTCGCGCGCTGCCGTCGATGCTGGCTTCGCCCCGAACGACTGGCAAGTGGGGCAAACCGGCAAGATCGTTGCGCCGCAGCTATACATCGCAGTCGGCATCAGTGGTGGCCACGGTGCGGATGCCCATTTCAGAGGCGGCTCGCAACACGCGAATGGCGATTTCGCTACGGTTGGCGACCAGGATGCTTTTGATGATTTTCATGTGGGGATGGTTCAGTATTCAGTCGATGGGTTCGACAACGAAATAATGATGACGGAGTGCGCCGGTGGCTTGCCGACGCGCGTCAATTCAGTAGCGTGCCCGAGCGTTGGCCATTACAAAGTCCGCCAGCCCATGCGCATCGGCCAGATCAAACCAGTTGGGTGGGCGCTCAGGCGAGAGCGGCATCGCAGCACTGGCAGAAATATCTGAAGCAATTGCCAGAATGCCAGGCCATTTTGGCCACAAGGTCTCACGGCCAAGAGCCGGTCGCCAAACCTCCAGTTTTGGAAAGTCACCATCTTTGAACCCCTCCACCAGCACAATGTCACAGTGCTGCAGCCGCCCAAGCAAATAGTCGATGTCGGGCTCCGGGTCACCGCGCAGTTCGTGCATCAGGGCCCATCGTGCGTGGCCGAGCAACACTACTTCCATGCACCCGGCCTCACGCAGGCGGTACGAGTCCTTGCCGGGTCGATCAATCTCAATCACCTTGTGACTGTGCTTGATCAGCGACACCTTTAGACCCCGCCCGGTTAGCTCGGGGATCAGGCGCTCAAGCAGGGCCGTCTTGCCCATGCCCGAATGCCCGGCAATTCCAAATACTTTCATACCCGACGGGTCTCGGTAAGGTCAAAGGTGCGGTTCATGGCAATGTACGCATTGGTGGTGAGACTACCCCAATCGGGGAAACAGGCGCTTGGCGTTGCCGTTGGCGATATCTTCATGCTCGGATACGGTCATGCCGCTGAGCGCACGAAAGCCTTCTACATTAGCGTCAATGCCAGCTGCCGGGGTGAACGGAAAATCGCTGCCAAACAGGATGTTCTTCACCGACGTCAGCCGACGCAGACGTTCAATCGATCCATCACTAGCGGAGCCAGCAAGGTCGTAGTAGAGTGATGCCAGCACTTGTTTGACCTCAGTTGAGCCACCGGCAGGTCGCTGCTTCAGAAAAGGCAATGTGGAGAACCCAGCGATCCGTTCTGCAATCGCTGTCAGCGCGCCACCGGCATGAGGAATGATCATGCGAATGTCGGGGTAGCGCGTCAGGGTGGGAATGGTCGCTTTAGAGGACCGTTTTAATCCAATCCTCCGAGCAAGATTCACCAGATTGAGGGAGGGCACGGAAGAGATCTGGACGTCAAAATTGCAGCGAAAACAGTCGGCCAGTTGGCCAGCCCACGCGATTCGCTCTCGAGAACTCGTTTCCTGCGAAATGTGGGGGCTCAGTGTACGAGCACACCAGTGTTGTCATCACCACCAACCTGAGCTTCTCGGAATGGTCCAGTGTGTTTGTGGATGCGAAGATGACGACGGCTCTGCTGGACCGGCTTACCCACCATTGCAACATCGTGGAGACGGGCAACGAGTCCTACCGCTTCCAGCACAGCAGCACGGCAGCCAAGTCACGGATCAAGGCCAGGGAGCAAACGCGCAAGGCTGCCAAAGCGGCCAAAGATGACGA
>JAQSDS010000188.1 GCA_029946045.1 Rhodoferax sp. | reverse complement strand
ACCCGGCAACCATGTCACCAATGGCCAGGCAGCTGGTCAGCCCGGGCGACTCGATGCCAAACAGGTTGACCAGGCCCGGCACGCCGTGGTCGCGCGGGCCCTGAATCACGAAGTCACTGGTAGCCTCGCCCGGGCCACTGATCTTGGGGCGAATCCCGGCATAACCCGGCAACAACGCGCCATCCTGCAAACCGGGCCAGTATTTGCGCACCTCGGCATAAAAAGCGTCCCCCCGCGCCGGGTCTACGGTCAAGTCGTCGGGTGATGCGACCCACTGCACGTCGGGACCAAATTTGGCTTGCCCGCCCAAATCCAGCGTCAGATGCACGCCCAGGCCGGCGGCTTGCGGTACCGGGTAGATCAAATGCGAAAACGGTGCCCGCGTGGCCAGCGTGAAATAGTTGCCCTTGGCATAAAACGCTTGAGGCACCAAGCGCTGGTCCAGGCCAGCAAACCGGGCGGCCAGCGCGGGCGCTTGCAAACCCGCCGCATTGACCACGGTTCTGGCTTGCAGGCAGGTGCCATCAGCAGCATGCAACTCGAGCGCTGATGGACCAAGCAGCGCACGCTCCAGCGGCGAATTGAGCGCCAGCACGCCGCCAGCGTTTTCCAGGTCGCCCAACAGCGCCAGCATCAGGCCATGGCTGTCGACAATACCGGTGCTGGGCGACAGCAGCGCGGCCTGGCACAGCAACTGCGGTTCCAGTTGCCGTGCCTCATCAGCGCTGAGCAAGGTCAAATCTGTCACACCGTTGCGCCGCGCTTGCTCGGCAATGCCCTGCAACTGCGCCACTTGTGCCAAACTGGTCGCCACAATCAACTTGCCGCAGCGCCGGTGCTTGATGCCACGCGCTTGGCAATAGTCATACAGCAGCGCCCTGCCCTGCACACACAAACTGGCCTTGAGCGAACCCGGCGTGTAGTAAATTCCGGCATGCATCACCTCGCTGTTGCGCGCACTGGTGCCGGTACCAAAAGCGTTGGCGGCTTCAAGCACCAGCACTTCACGCCCCCGCAGCGCCAGCGCGCGCGCCACCGCCAGGCCGACCACACCGGCCCCCACCACCACACAATCCACTTGATCCATTGGTTTCCCCCAAACCCAGCGACACGCCTGCGCCATTAAATCAGTTTAGCGAAGCTGCCCGTGGCACCCTGTCCGCCGGTAAAATACAGGGTTTCTACCAGTACCCGACTGGTCACTTTCACAACCCTTCACAGGATTTTTGTCATGTCACTTTTTTCCGCTGTCGAAATGGCCCCGCGCGACCCGATTCTGGGCTTGAACGAACAATTCAACGCTGACACCAACCCTGCAAAAGTCAATCTGGGCGTGGGCGTTTACTTCGACGACAACGGCAAACTGCCTTTGCTGGGCTGTGTGCTGGCCGCAGAAAAAGCCATGATGGACGCCCCCAAGCCGCACGGCTACCTGCCCATTGACGGCATTGCCGCCTACGACGCTGCCGTCAAGGCACTGGTGTTTGGCGCTGACAGCGAACCCGTCACGTCAGGCCGTGTGGCCACCATTCAAGCGCTGGGTGGCACCGGCGGCCTCAAGGTCGGTGCCGACTTTTTGAAATTCCTCAACACCGGCGCCAAAGTACTCATCAGCGACCCGAGCTGGGAAAACCACCGCGCGCTGTTCACCAACGCCGGCTTCACGGTGGCGTCTTACCGCTATTACGATGCCGCCACCCGCGCCATCAACTTTGAGGGCATGCTGGCCGACCTGAACGCCGCCGAGGCTGGCAGCATCGTGGTGTTACACGCCTGTTGCCACAACCCCACGGGCTACGACATCACCCCGGCCCAATGGGACCAAGTGATTGCTGCGGTCAAGGCCAACAATCTGGTGCCTTTCCTCGACATGGCCTACCAGGGTTTTGGCTACGGCTTGAAAGAAGACGGCGCTGTGATCGGCAAGTTTGTCGCTGCCGGCCTGCTCTTTTTTGTAGCGACCAGCTTCAGCAAGAGCTTCAGCCTGTACGGTGAGCGTGTTGGCGCCCTGAGCGTGGTGTGCGAGAGCAAGGAAGAAATGGGCCGCGTGCTGAGCCAGCTCAAAATCGTGATCCGCACCAACTACAGCAACCCGCCCACCCATGGCGGCGCCATCGTGACCACGGTGCTGAACACGCCCGAGTTGCGCGCGCAGTGGGAAGCCGAACTGGGCGAGATGCGCGTGCGCATCAAGGCCATGCGGCAAAAGCTGGTCGATGGCCTCAAGGCTGCCGGCGTCAAGCAGGACATGAGCTTCATCACCCAGCAAATCGGCATGTTCAGCTACTCTGGCCTGTCCAAGGACCAAATGGTGCGCCTGCGCAATGAGTTTGGCGTTTATGGCACCGACACCGGGCGCATGTGCGTGGCTGCGCTGAACAGCAAGAACATTGACTACGTTTGCGCCAGCATTGCCAAGGTGATCTAACCGGCCATTGTCTTGAAGACCATCAATCTGATTGGTGGTGGCCGAGTCGGCCAGACGCTCGGGCGACTGCTGGCCCAGGATGGCCAGGTTCTGGTGCAGGACCTGCTGACCCGTAGCCAAGCCTCCGCAGAACAGGCGCTGAGCTTCATTGGCTCGGGTCACGTAGTTTGCCAAATGGCAGACTTGCGCCCGGCCGACCTGTGGCTGCTGGCGGTACCAGACGCTCAGATCGCGCCAGTGGCGGCAGCGCTGGCAGCGTGTGAGCACCTGCCACCCGCCACGGTGTTTCATGCCAGTGGTGCCCTGAGCGCTGACATCCTCCAAGCCTTGCAAGCCAAAGGCTGGCAAGGTGCCAGTGCCCATTGCCTGTTGAGCTTTGCCAGCCCGCAACTGGCGCTGACGCAATTTGCCGGCACGCCTTGCGCCCTCGAAGGCGATGCCCAGGCGCTGGCTGAACTGCAACCCCTTTTTACCCGCCTGGGTGCCCAGTGCTTTGATGTCCGTTCCCAAGACAAGATGCTTTACCACGCCGGTGCCATCTTTGCCACCAACTTTTTGCCTGTGCTGCAAGACCTGGCAGAACAGCTTTGGCAGCACACGGGCATGCCCTTACCGATGGTGCACCACCTGCGCGCCAGCCTGCTGCTAAATTCCGTCAACAACATCACCGCGCTGGGGCCGCAAGCCGCCCTGACCGGCCCGGCCGCCCGTGGCGACCTGGCGCTGGTGTCCGCACAGGGCGAAGCGGTGTTGCAGTGGAACAACAGCGCGGGTCAGGCGTACCAGGCATTGAGTGTGCTGGCCCGGGCATTGGCGCAGCGTCAAGCTCAAGCATCCACCCCGAGTCAGTTGCAACTGGGTTAGACCTGTTATATTGCACTGCAACATTTTTCTTAAAAGGTGAATTCCCGTGCTTTACAAATTTTACGAAGCCCAACGTTCTTTGATGGAGCCGTTCACTGATCTGGCGCAATCTGCCGCCAAGGTGTATGGCAATCCGCTGTCGTTGCTCGGGCAGCATCCCCTGGCACAACGCATTTCAGCGGGTTACGACCTGATGCACCGCCTGGGCAAGGATTACGAAAAGCCGGAGTTTGGTCTGCGTACGGTGGATGTGGACGGGGTTGAAGTAGCAGTTCACGAGCGCATTGAAGTCAAGAAACCGTTTTGCGAACTGCGCCGCTTCAAGCGCTTTACCGATGATGTCACCACGCTGTCCAAGCTCAAGGGCCAACCTGCCGTGTTGATCGTGGCCCCGCTGTCGGGCCATTACGCCACGCTGCTGCGCGACACCGTCAAGACCATGCTGAAAGACCACAAGGTCTACATCACCGACTGGACCAACGCCCGACTGGTGCCCAAGTCAGACGGCGACTTCAGCCTGGACGACTACATCAACTACGTCCAGGAGTTCATTCGCCATGTGCAAGGCCGCTACGGCAACTGCCATGTCATGAGCGTTTGCCAGCCTACCGTGCCGGTGCTGGCTGCGGTGTCATTGATGGCCAGCCGGGGCGAACTCACGCCCCTGAGCATGGTGATGATGGGCGGCCCAATTGACGCCCGCCTGTCACCTACCGCCGTCAACAACCTGGCCATGAACAAGAATATCGAGTGGTTCGAAAACAACGTGATTTACCGCGTTCCCACCCGCTTCCCAGGCGCTGGGCGCAAGGTTTACCCTGGCTTTTTACAGCACTCAGGCTTTGTCGCGATGAACCCCAGCAACCATGCCCGCAGCCATTACGACTACTTCAAGGACCTGATCAAGGGCGACGATACCAGTGCTGACGCCCACCGCAAGTTTTACGATGAGTACAACGCCGTGCTGGACATGGATGCGCAGTACTACCTCGACACCATCAAGGTCGTGTTCCAGGAGTTCAAGCTGGTCAACGGCACCTGGGACGTCAAAGGCGTTGACGGCAAGATTGAACGTGTGCGCCCGGAAGACATCCACAACACAGCCTTGTTGTCCGTCGAAGGTGAGCTCGATGACATTTCCGGCTCTGGCCAGACGGCTGCCGTGCACACCATTTGCACCGGCGTCAATAAGAAAGACCAACGCCACTTCGAGGTGGAAGGTGCCGGCCACTATGGCATTTTTTCTGGTCGTCGCTGGCGTGACGCGGTCTATCCGCAGGTCAAGGCCTTCATTTTGGCCTATCAGCCCAAGCCCGTCGTCGCGACGCCGGTCATGCTGGCCAGCCCGCCTGCGCCC
>JAQSDS010000187.1 GCA_029946045.1 Rhodoferax sp. | reverse complement strand
TTCAGTATATGGGGGTATTTGCCAAAACCTGATAGTCGATTGGATCGAAAGACAGATCCTGGGCATCGAAAGTCCAGCAAACGACTGGGCCAAGGTATGCCCTGGCCACTACCTCGCCTGAGCTGCAAAGCGCTCGGAAAACGCCGTAATGCGGGACCTGTTTTTGCCAAAATCATAATGTCCCAGCAAGGATTGCGACCGGAAGTTGATCTCGCCTGATCCGGCAGTCAGCACAAAATCGACCTGGTCCCTGAAGCCCAGCGTTGTCGTGAAGATGACCTCCAGCCAAAGCGCATCACTGCGCACAATGGTGGCCTCAGGGTAAGTAGCCAGCGTGGCGCGCAACCGGGCCATGCCCTGCGCAGCGTCGCCCGTGAACCGAAGCGACGAAAAGCCGCTGCCAGCCAGGGAATTGACGCAATTGCTGGTTCGTGGGCAGTTCAGGTCGGTGGGCCGGGCAGTTGGTACCGGTTTGCTCCCGGTACCCGGTTCCTGCGCAGCACAAGCGCCGAGCACGAGCGTCGTGAGAAGCGCCAGTGCGCAGACTTTAAAAGCGTGTGTTTGCATCAATGGCTTTCTGAATCGTGTCAGCAAGGATAGGTGTGGGTTAAGGCATGGGTCAGCACCAATTGAACCGGCATGTCGGCTTCATAGAGTTCCGCGTTGCGCAGGCGTTCGGCATCAAACAGGCTTTGGGCCATGTGCGGCTCCAGCGGGCGACCTTTGAGGCAGATGCGGGCTGGGGCGCCGTTGCGCACGTCTTGCATGTGGGCCTCAAGTGCGCCTTCCATGACGCCCACCAGGTAGTAATGAACGTAGTTGTCGCCTTGCTTATGTGACTTTTCCAGCGCCTTCAGTTCGCGCAGGCTCATGCTGTGGGCAGCGCTGGTAAACAGGGCGCTGGCCAGCGCAAGTACCAGCATGCGTGAGAGGGGGGTGGGAACGGGATCGCGTTGCATAAGACTCCTCTATTTGTAGCGCTCACGCATGGTACGGGAGTTCAGCAGCACGCCGGCCAGCAGCGTGAGCAGGGCGACCGAGCCCAGAATGATGGCCGCCACAGTCCAGGGGCGGTCAATTTGTTGTCGCATTTGGATCAGAAGCAAGGCGGAAATCAGCCAATTGCCGGTGGCACCGTAGGCTGCGAGTTGCAACAGCACCAGACTCGCCGGTTTGCGATATAAAAACAGCAAAGGCGTCGCCAGGCTAAGGGCCACCAGGCCGTAGTTTTCTGCCCTGAAAAAATGGGCTGCGGTAAGCGCTGCAGCGATGATGAAAAGAACCAGTCGAAAAGCCATCGAAACCATCCGGTAAAGGGAAAACGGTAATAAAACAGGTACTTTGAAGCGTGTCCGCGCTACCATACCAAAGCTCAGCCCATTTGCTTTACTGTAATGCCATTTTTTCAGACCATCGTTACCATGCGAGGAGGCAACAAAGCAAAATTCACTCCACATTGTGGAGGTCAACCGTCTCGAAGGGCTGTAACGATCTTTCGCGTTATTTGGTTTCTGTTCAGTTCGGGTTCAGGCAGGCGGGCGCAAACTGCGTGCCATATCAACCCAAGGAGCTTGCCATGAAACGCATCGTCATCACCAGTCTGTTTGCCAGCGCCTTGCTCGGTGCCCAGGCCCAAACTTTTACCGACAGCGCGCGGGTGCGCAGTGCCGAGCCGCAGTACGAAAATGTCAGTGTGCCGCGCAATGAATGCAGCAGCCACTGGGTGAATGAACCAGACCGCCGGATCAGCGCCGACCCGCAGCGCAACCAGGATCGCCAGTACGGCGGTGCCATTGTGGGCGGCCTTGCCGGTGGCGTTCTCGGGCACCAGGTGGGTGGCGGCAGTGGCAAGGACGCGGCCACAGCTCTGGGCGTGGTGCTGGGCGCCATGGCGGGCGACCAGCTTCAGAACCGCGACGCACAGCGCCAGTATGACAACCGCCAGTACGACAACGGCCAATACAACAACGGCGGCTACGAAACTGCGCAGCGTGAAGTGAAGCGTTGCCGTACCGTGTACGACGCGCAAACCCGCATCACCGGCTACCGCGTCAGCTACGACTACCGGGGCCAGAACTACACCACGTTCATGCGCACCAACCCGGGCAACAGCCTGCCTGTGCGGGTAACGGTGGAACCTGTTACGCAGTAGTCAGACGGGCTCGCGCGGTAGTACCATTGCCTGACGCAAGCACTACACATCTCCGCACGCCATGAAATTTTTGACCACCCTGATCACTGCCCTGATGCTGGCGCTCAGCCTGCCCGCCTGGGCCGACGTGAGTCGTGATGATGCCGCAGCCGTGGCGCAGCAGGCCACGGGTGGTCGTGTTCTGGCGGTGGAACAGGCCCAGCGACAGGGTCGCCCGGTCTGGCGCGTCAAACTGCTTACCCCGCGGGGGGAGGTGATTGTGGTGCTGATCGACGCTGCCAGCGGACGCAGGCTCTAAGCGCATGCGACTGTTGCTGGTTGAAGACGATGCGGTGCTGCGGCTGGGCCTGAAGCGCCAGCTTGAAGCCGAGGCTTACCGCGTCGACCTGGCCACTGACGGCGAAGATGGCCTGTTTCAGGCCCGCGAATACCCGTTCGACCTGGCCATTGTCGACCTGGGGCTGCCCAAGCTCAATGGGCTCAAGCTGGTGCAGACCCTGCGCGCCGAGGGCCGACACCTGCCGATCCTGATTCTCACTGCGCGCGGCAGCTGGCAGGACAAGGTGTTGGGGCTGGAGGCGGGTGCCGACGACTATCTGGTGAAGCCCTTTGAGTACCCCGAGCTGGCCGCGCGCGTCAAGGCGCTGCTGCGGCGCGCCAACAAGGCGACGTCGGAGGTGCTCACGTTCGGTGCGCTGAGCATCGATTTTTCGGCTCAGAGCGCCCGCTTGAAAGGTGCGGTGCTCGACCTCACCGCTTTTGAGTACCGCGTGCTGGAATTTCTGGTGCGCGAGCGCGCCAGGGTGGTGAGCAAGCAGGAACTCTCCGACTATCTTTATCCGCACGACGAAGACCGTGACAGCAATGTGCTGGAGGTCCTGATCGGACGGCTGCGGCGCAAGCTTGACCCTGACGGTTTGCTCGCACCCATCGAGACACTGCGTGGGCGGGGTTACCGCTTCGTACTGCAGTGAGAACGCCGCTGTCCATTCGCGCGCGCCTGATCTGGGGTGTCTTTATTGTGTTGCTGGTCTTTTTGGCCGGTGCCGGCTGGGCAGTGCAGCAGGCTTACGTAGACAGCGTGCGCGCCCAGCGTTTTGCTCGCTTGCAAACCACCGTTTACTTGCTGATGGCCGGTGCTGAACTGAATGCGCAGGGCTCGCTGGACATGCCCACCACACTGGCAGAGCCCCGCTTGTCGTTGCCGGCATCCGGCCTGTACGCCAACATTGCCAACCTGGATAAAAACGAGGAATGGCAGTCGTCGTCCACGCTCGGGCTCAATCCACCGTTTCAGCGCACCCAGACAGCGGGTCAGTGGTCTTTTGACACCGTGGCGGCACCGCAGGCGCAGCCCGACGATACATCCGGATCAGCGCGGGCCTATTTGTCCGTCAGCTACGCGGTGAAGTGGTTGGTGAACGACCGGCCGGCACCGCTGGTTTTTTCTGTGCTCGAAGACAAAAAAACCTTTGACCAGGAGGTGCAGTCCTTCGAACGCACCTTGTGGAGCTGGCTGGGTGGCGCCGGGCTGCTGCTGTTGCTCACGCAAACTCTTTTGCTGCGCTGGGCTCTGGCGCCTCTGGCGCGCATAGCCCGGGAAATCCGGCACATTGAAAATGGCGAGCAGGCCCGGGTCGAGGGCAGTTACCCAAGCGAGCTTGCCAGACTCACCCACAACCTCAATGGGCTCATGGACCAGGAAAGGGCCCGGCAAACACGCTACAAGGATGCGCTGGACGACCTGGCGCACAGCCTGAAAACGCCACTGGCAGCGTTGCGCGCCTCATTGGACGAGCCGTCTGCATTGCCCGGCATGGTGGCGCAACAGGTGACGCGTATGGATGACATTGTGGTGCACCAGTTGGGCCGCGCTGGCGCCAGTGGTGCGGCGCGCTTTGCGCCGCTACTGACGTTGGCGCCCATCCTGAACCGGATTCGCGACACGCTGGCAAAGGTTTATGTGGACAAGCAACTGGTGTTTGCGCTGGACTGCCCGTCCGACCTGAGCTGGCGCATGGACGAAGGTGATGCCTTCGAGATGCTGGGCAATGTGCTCGACAACGCAGCCAAGTGGGCGCATAGCAAGGTTGCAGTGCGCCTATGGGTTGAAGGCAAGCGCTTGTTCATTCGGGTTTGTGATGATGGTCCGGGCTTTTCCGACCCCGGTGCGGTGCTGGCGCGGCGTGTGCGCCTGGACGAACGTGTGCCCGGCCACGGCATTGGACTGGCGGTGGTCAAAGACCTCGTGGCCAGCCATCAGGGTGAATTGAAGGTGTCCAAGGCCGATCTGGGCGGTGCCCAAATAGACATTATTTTGCGCTCGGGTCGCCAAACCTTGCCAGCTTGTCTTTGAGTACCTGCATTTGAATCCCTGCCGCCCTTTCACCTTCCAGGATGGCCTGGTGGCGGTTGTCAAAATCAACCGAGCCGAGTCTGGAAATGTCAGGCCGGATCATGACATCGGCGTCGGGCTTTTCATAGCGCCGGATCATCTGG
>JAQSDS010000186.1:2979-4652 GCA_029946045.1 Rhodoferax sp. | reverse complement strand
AAGCACCATTGTGGGCCGGTGTGGCAGGCGTGCTCGGCGGCTTGGTGCTGGCACTGCGCCTGCCCTGGTCGTTACGTCTTGGTGGTGTGCCGTTGCTGCTGCCGGTGCTGTTCTGGCAGGCACCATCGATTCCGGCGGGTGAATTCGATGTGCTGGCTGCCGACGTCGGTCAGGGCAACGCGGTGCTGGTGCGCACCGCGCAACATGCTCTGCTGTATGACGCCGGCCCCATGTACAGCCGCGAGAGCGATGCCGGGAACCGGGTGCTGGTGCCGCTTTTGCGCGCGCTCGGGGTGCGGCTCGACACGCTGCTGCTGAGCCACCGTGACAGCGACCACACCGGCGGCGCCGTGGCGATTCTGAAAATGCAGCCGCAAATGAGCTTACTGAGTTCGATTGAAGTTGACCATGCTCTGCAGACTCTGCGGCCCGTCACGCGCTGCCTGGCGGGACAGCGCTGGCAGTGGGACGGCGTGGACTTTGAACTGCTGCACCCGCAGGCCAGTGACTATGACAATGTGCGCAAACCCAATGCCCTGAGCTGCACACTGCGTATTTCCAATGGCGCTCAGACGGTGCTGCTGGCGGGCGACATCGAGCAGGCGCAAGAGGCACAGTTGGTCTTGCAGGGGCAAATCGGCGTGGCCAAGTCGGGCCAGCCTTTGGTGGGTTTGCACGCCGATGTGCTGCTGGTGCCGCACCACGGCAGCAAGACGTCCAGCAGTGATGCCTTTCTGGCGGCAGTGCAGCCGCGCTTTGCCATTGTGCAGGCGGGCTACAGAAATCGCTTTGGCCACCCGGCCAGCCCTGTTTTGGTGCGTTACGATGTGCACGGTATCGGGGTGTTCGATACGCCTCATTGTGGTGCAGCAAGCTGGCAGTCGTGGGCTCCCGACCAGGTGCAGTGCGCGCGCAAGCTGCAACAACGCTATTGGCATCATGCGGTGCCATGAGAAGGTCATGAACCAAGGAACATCGCGGCGAGGGCGCCGCTCCCACAGGGACCCGGATGGCCCTGTAGGAGGCCCGCCCTCGGGCCGATGGATGTCGTGGGGCTGTGTTGTCGTGCCGTGCTGGCCCGAAGTTTGCTAAGTAACTTGCAGGAGTAATAGATGATGCAGAAATTCGACGAGATGTACACCAAGTTGCCATATGAGTTTTTTACCCATGGGGCACAGATCCGGGACCATTACAAGATTTACGACGAGTGGCTGGCGCGCCAGCCTGGTGACATGATGGCCAAGCGGCGCGAAGAGGCCGAAATGATCTTTCGCCGCGTCGGCATCACCTTTGCGGTCTACGGTGAAAAAGACGAGGACGGCTCTGGCACCGAGCGCCTGATTCCCTTTGACTTGATTCCCCGCATCATCCCGGCCCATGAGTGGAGCAGCATGGAGCGCGGCCTGGAACAGCGTGTCACGGCCCTGAACCGTTTTCTGCACGACATTTACCATGAGCAGGAAATCCTCAAGGCAGGGCTGATTCCGCGTGAACAGATTGAGCAAAACGCCCAGTTCCGGCCCCAAATGATGGGCGTGGACCTGCCCAACAGCGTCTATTCGCAAATATCGGGCATCGACATCGTGCGCGCACCGGATGCCAAGGGCAAGGGCGAGTACTACGTGCTCGAAGACAACCTGCGCACGCCTTCCGGCGTGTCATACATGCTGGAA
>JAQSDS010000186.1:0-2969 GCA_029946045.1 Rhodoferax sp. | reverse complement strand
GTTCCCAGCGGCGTCAGTTACATGCTGGAAGACCGCAAGATGATGATGCGGCTTTTTCCCGACCTGTTTTCTGCGCACCGCGTGGCGCCCATCGCCCATTACCCGGACCTGTTGCTCGACACCCTGCGGCAAAGCAGCCCGCCCACCACGGCTGAGCCCACCGTGGTGGTGCTCACGCCCGGCATGTACAACAGCGCCTACTTTGAGCACGCCTTTTTGGCGCAGCAAATGGGCGTGGAACTGGTGGAAGGCCAGGACCTCTTCGTCAAGGACAACTTCTGCTACATGCGCACCACCCGTGGCCCGCAGCGGGTGGATGTGATCTACCGGCGTGTCGACGACGACTTTCTCGACCCCAAGGTGTTCCGTCCCACGTCCACGCTGGGCTGCGCCGGGCTGCTGGACGTCTACAAGGCGGGTCACATCAACATTTGCAACGGTGTCGGCACCGGTGTGGCCGATGACAAGTCGATCTACCCCTACGTGCCCAAGATGATCGAGTTTTACCTGGGTGAAAAACCCATTTTGAACAACGTGCCCACGTACATGTGCCGCAACAAAGACGAGTTGTCTTATGTGATTGCCAACATGAAAGACCTGGTGGTCAAAGAAGTGCATGGTGCCGGCGGTTACGGCATGCTGGTTGGCCCCGCTGCCACCAAGGCCGAAGTGGAAGAGTTCAAAAAGGCGGTGCTGGCCAACCCCAGCGGTTACATCGCCCAGCCCACGCTGAGCCTGTCGAGCTGCCCGACCTTCGTGGAAAGTGGCATCGCGCCGCGCCACATTGACCTGCGGCCTTATGTGTTGTCTGGCAAAAGCGTGCAAATGGTGCCAGGCGGCCTGACTCGGGTGGCGCTCAAGGACGGTTCGCTGGTGGTCAATTCGTCCCAGGGCGGCGGCACCAAGGACACCTGGATTCTGGAAGACGAAGCATCGCCGGTACCGACTGCGATGTCGCAGACCCAAGCCCAAGCCGAAGCCAAAGCGTCATAGTCACGGAGAATAAAAATGCTTTCACGTACCGCCGACCACCTCTTCTGGATGAACCGTTACACCGAGCGCGCCGAAAACACGGCACGGCTGCTTGATGTCAATTACCAGACCTCGCTGTTGCCACAATCCACCGCCACCGCGCAAGCCGGTTGGCAGGGCTTGTTGTCGATCAGCGAACTGCTGCCTGCCTACAAGGAAAAACATGACACGATTGTGGCCCGCGAGGTCATGGAATTCATGGTCAAGGACGAGCGCAACCCGTCTTCCATCGTGTCATGCCTGAGCGCTGCGCGTGAAAACGCCCGGGCTGTGCGCGGCACGCTGACCACCGAGGTCTGGGAAACCCAGAACCAGACCTGGCTGGAGGTCAAGCGCATGATCAAGCAGGGCGACTTCGAGGCCGACCCGTCGCAGTTTTTCGAGTGGGTCAAGTTCCGCTCGCATTTGTCACGCGGCGTGACCGTGGGCACCATGCTGATGGATGAAGCGCTGCACTTCATGCGCCTGGGTACTTTTCTGGAGCGTGCCGACAACACCGCGCGCTTGGTCGATGTGAAATTTCACGCGGTCGAAAGTGACTTTTATGGAACTGCCAACGGCAAGGACCAGGAGTTCGACTTTTACCACTGGAGCGCCATTTTGCGCAGCGTCAGCGGTTTTGAGGTTTACCGCAAGGTCTACCGCGATGTGATCCGGCCCGAGCGGGTGGCTGACCTGTTGATCTTGCGCCCCGACATGCCGCGCTCATTGCACGCCAGCCTCAACGAAGTGGTGAGCAATCTGGCGCTGGTGGCCAATGACCAGTCGCATGAAACCCAGCGCCGCGCCGGCAAATTGCGTGCCGAACTGCAATATGGCCGCATCGACGAGATTCTGGCCACGGGCCTGCATGCCTACCTGACCCAGTTCCTGGACCGCATCAACGACCTGGGTGCCCACATCAGCCGCGACTTCCTGGTGCCTGTGCCGGTCTGAGCGGCCGGGCTCAGGGACGCAAGGCTTGGGTCACCGCCTGACCAAGCTCGATCACCGCCATCGCGTAGTAGCTGCTCCAGTTGTAGCGGGTGATGGCATAAAAATTGTCGGTGCCTGCGACATAACTGGGCGCCGCATCACCGTTGAGTAATTCGATCAGGGCCAGCTTGCCTGGGTGCGTGCGTGCCACGCCTTTGAGCACCACGCCCTTGTCCTCAAAATCCGCCACGTTGAAGGTGGGCAGGATGTCGGGGGCCATGAGCGTGGCCATGTCGAGCTTGCTTTCATCGAAGGCCAGCGGGAAATGGGTCGGTAGGCCGGGTTGCCAGTTGAAGGCCTTGAGGTAGTTGGCGACCGAGCCAATCGCATCGGCCGGGCTGCCCAGCAAATCCACGACACCATCGCCATCGAAGTCAATGGCATATTTCTCCCAGCTTGAAGGCATGAACTGGGGCAGACCCATGGCGCCGGCATAGCTGCCCTTGAGCGCCAGGGGGTCGCGCCCGCTGCTGAGCGTCCAGTTCACATACTGTTCGAGTTCCGTCTTGAAGTAAGCACTGCGCTCAGTGGCGCGCGGGTGGCTGGCAGGGAAATCAAAGGCCAGCGTGGCCAGCGCGTCGATCACCCGGAAGTTGCCCATGTGCTGGCCGTAGATGGTCTCCACCCCCAGGATGCCCACAATGATTTCAGCGGGCACGCCGGTCTCTTGTTCAGCGCGTAGCAGCGTGTCCCTGTGGGTCTGCCAAAAAGCCACGCCGGCACGGATGCGCAGGGGTTCAATAAAGCGGCTGCGGTAGAGCTGCCAGTTCTTGGCGACACCCACAGCCGGGGGTGTGACCGCCTTGGCAATGGCAGCCACATAACGCGCCTGGCTCAGGACCTCGCGCACCCGGACCGGGTCGAGGTTGCGACGCAGGGCGATGTCATCGGCGGTTTGCATGGCGTCCAGCCGCTGACCGTAGTTGGGGCCGGGCAGGGCGGTTTGACTGGTCTTGGCGCGG
>JAQSDS010000185.1 GCA_029946045.1 Rhodoferax sp. | reverse complement strand
GGTGCTGCTGCCCAGGCTGTCGATCAGGCTGCGCTCGAACACGCGCGGCGCCTGCAAGGCCGAAGGTACACCGGGAAGCACCAGGGTGTTGGCCACCGCCAACTGGCTGAGCCAGGTCAGCAGCGGGGCCGATGACTGCTCTTCGCCGTGCAGGCATTCGAGCGTCAGGCGCGCCAGCCGGATGCCATTTTCGGCACGCTCGGTGTAACGGCCAAGCCAAAACAGGTTTTCTGCCGCACGGCTGGTGATGAGCCGCTTGCGCTGCATCAGGGACTCGGGTGTCAGGTGCGGGGCCAGCAAGGTGCTGTGGTCGACCTCGCCGCGGGTCAGCGCCCAAACGTCGGCGCTGCTGCCGCCGCGTTGCATGGAGGTGATTTCCTGGCCCGCGCTTGCGACCCGTGCCAGCCCGCCGGGCAAGACACGCCAGCCTTGGGCACCGTCCGACACCACGAACACCCGCAGCATCACCGAGCGCGCCAACAGCCGGCCCGACTCAGCGGGCTTGCCTGCGCCCGAGGCCTGCCAGGTGGGCATTTGCGACAGCGGGGTATAGGCTTGCACCGTATGTTCTTCGGCTTGCCGCACAATGCGCCCGGCCCATTCATCGCGGGCACGGTCAGACAGCTTGCCGCCAAGCACCGACTCGAAACTGCCCAGATCGAGGGAGCCGGGGTAGGTGGGTTTGATGACACAGTCGGCCAGGCGCGGCAGGGCTTCTTCCATGGCGCTGCGTTCGCCACACCACCAAGTGGGCAAGGCCGGCAGACTGAGTTCTTCGCCCAGCAAGTGGCGCGACAGGGCGGGCAAAAAGCCCAGCAAGGCCGGCGACTCCAGGAAGGCCGAGCCTGGCGCGTTGGCCACCAGCACGTTGCCGGCGCGAATGGCCTGTAACAGACCAGGCACGCCCAGTGTCGAGTCGGAGCGTAACTCGAGCGGGTCCAGGTACTGGTCGTCCACCCGTTTGAGCAAACCATGGACTGGCACCAGGCCCTTGAGCGTTTTCAGGAACAGGTGCTCGTCGCGCACCAGCAGATCACTGCCCTCGACCAGGGTTAGCCCCAGGTAGCGCGCCAGATAAGCGTGTTCAAAATAGGTTTCGTTGTAAGGGCCGGGCGTGAGCAGGGCAAGGTGGGCATCGGGCCCGGCCGGACTCATGGCCTTGAGGCTGTCCATCAGGGCGCGGTAGGTCGTGGCCAGGCGCTGCACCCCCAGGCTTTGGAAGGCCAGCGGAAATTGCGCCGAGATGGCGAGCCTGTTTTCCAGCAAATAACCCAGGCCCGAGGGGGCCTGACTGCGCTGCGCCTCCAGCCACCAGTTGCCGTCAGGCCCACGCGCCAAATCGAACGCGGCAATGTGCAGGTAACGCCCGCCGACTGGTTCCACGCCGTGCATGGCGCGCAGATAGCCGGGGTGAGCATGGACCAGGGCTGGCGGCAACAAACCGTCATGCAACAAGGTTTGCGGCCCATAAACATCGGCCATCACCCGCTCGAGCAGGCGCATGCGTTGCAACACACCTGCCTCGATACGTTGCCAGCTTTGCGGGTCGACAATCAGCGGAAACAGGTCGAGCGACCAGGGACGCTGGGGCCCGTTTTCGTCGGCATAGACGTTGTAGGTGATGCCGTTGTCGCGCACCTGGCGCGCAAGATTGGCAGCACGCTGGTCCATGTCGGCCACCACATCGGTCTCCAGCGTGGAAAAAAATTGTCGCCAAATATCGGCCAGCTTGGCGTTGCCAGCCGCCGTTTCAGGTGCATGGGCGCCCTGGGCCGGATTGGCGCGCGCAACCACAGCACGCAATTCATCAAAGTGGCCCGGTGAGGCTTGTGCGGCTTGCGCCAGTGCGGCGACGCTGGATGACTCTGGCTTGACGGAATAGGGCTGCGCTGGCATGGCTTCGTTCATTTATCAGAGTATGCCAGCGAAGCAGCGCTTTGGATGACAATCGCGGGTTCATCCATTTGATTCATGCCATGACCGAAACCCTTCAAGAACAAGCCGAGCCCACCACCCATCTGCCCGAAGACGCGTCTGTGTCTGTGGCGCCTGAGAGTGCCCAGGCGCCCGTTGCAGCGGACAGCCCAGCCACGCTGCCCAAGTCCAAAAACCGTTTTGCGTCGGTACAGCCGGTGCTGGAAAAACTGTTTGAGCTTTACCCACAGTTGTTTGGTGAGCGTTTTCTGCCGCTCAAGCTCGGTATCTTTCAGGAATTGCTGGCGGCCCACCCGGAGGTCTTCAAGCGCGAAGCGCTGAAGGCAGCTTTGGGTGTGCACACGCGGTCCACCCGCTACCTGCAGAGTGTGGCGGCAGGCCAAAAACGCCATGACCTGCAGGGCATACCGGTCGATGACGTGGCCCCGGAACACATTTTTCTGTCCATTGTTGAGCTCTTTCAACGCCGCCAGGCGCGCAGCACAGAAGACCTGCAGCCCAAGTTGCGCAAGCAATTGCTGACCGCGTTCGACCAGTCGGGGCTGACCCGGCAAGACTATCTGGCGCGCATCGGCACCCCGGTCGAAGCCATTCAGGCCGTGCTTGACGAGGTGCTGTCCGAGGTGGAGCTGCAACGCGCCCGCCGCGCTGCGCTGAAAAAAGCCTTTGAGGCCAGCGGCCAAACAGTGGATGTCTTTGCCGACGCGCTGGGCATGCGCGTGAGCGACGTGCAGACAGCGCTCAAGTAAGGCTGCCCGCACCCAACCCGGACTGCGCTGCGCAGGCTCCGGGTGATACGGTGGCGTGTTCAACCGCGCCGCAAGTCCAGGGTGAACGGGAACTCGCGGCTGGCTGGAACATTGATGGTGGCTGGCGGCACCTGCATCAGCCCCGGTGTATGTCCCATGGCGGTGAAGCGTGACAGTCGCCGGCTCTCAGCCTCGTTGGCGTTGACCGGCAGGCTCTGGTAGCTCAAGCCCCCCGGGTGCGCCACGTGGTACTGGCAGCCACCCACTGAGCGTTTCATCCAGGTATCGACAATGTCGAAGGTCAGCGGCGCATGCACACCGATGCTGGGGTGCAGGCTGCTCGGCGGGTTCCAGGCCTTGTAGCGTACCCCGGCCACATATTCGCCTTGCACGCCAGTGGGCTGCAGGGACAGGGCGCGGCCGTTGCAGCTGACCACATAGCGGCTCTCGTTGAGACCCGTCACGCGCACCTCGATGCGCTCGAGCGACGAATCGACGTAGCGAGCCGTGCCGCCGGGCGCACCTTCTTCGCCCATCACGTGCCAAGGCTCCAGCGCGTTGCGCAGCGTGAGCGCGATGCCAGCGGAGCAGACCGAGCCGATCAGCGGGAAGCGGAACTCGACATGCGGCGCAAACCAGCTGTCGTCAAACGCAAAGCCCGCCTCGCGCATCTCTGCCATCACGTCATGAAAATCCATCTCGATAAATTTGGGCAGCATGAAACGGTCATGCAACTCGGTGCCCCAGCGCGTGGCGGGTGCGCGGTAAGGTGCTTTCCAGAAGCGGGCAATCAGCGCGCGCAGCAGCAGCTGCTGCACGCTGCTCATGTGCGGGTGCGGCGGCATCTCGAAGGCGCGTAGTTCCAGCAAGCCCAGCCGTCCGGTGGCCGAGTCAGGCGAGTACATCTTGTCGATCGAGATTTCGCTGCGGTGGGTGTTGCCGGTGGCGTCGATCAAAATGTTGCGCAGCGTTCGGTCCACCAGCCACGGTGGCATGGACTGACCATAAATTTCCCGGTTTTTGTAAATTTGCTCGATGGCAATTTCAAGCTCGTAGAGCTGGTCGTTGCGCGCTTCATCGACACGCGGTGCCTGGCTGGTGGGGCCGACAAACATGCCGCTGAACAAATAGCTTAAAGACGGGTGGTTGTGCCAGTAGAGCAGCAGGCTCGCCAGCAATTCGGGCTTGCGCAAAAACGGGCTGTCGGCCGGTGTGGCGCCGCCCATGACAAAGTGGTTGCCACCGCCCGTGCCCGTGTGGCGGCCGTCGGTCATGAATTTCTCAGCACTCAGGCGCGACTCAAAGGCCGCGTTGTACAGGAATTCGGTGTTATCGACGAGCTCTTTCCAGTGGCTTGCGGGGTGGATGTTGACTTCGATCACACCCGGGTCGGGCGTGACGCTCAACAGCTTCAGGCGCGGGTCGCGTGGTGGCGGGTAGCCTTCCAGCACCAGTTGCATGCCGAGTTCTTCGGCGCTGGCCTCAACAGCGGCCAGCAAGTCGAGGTAATGCTCCAGTTTTTCCAGGGGTGGCATGAAGACATACAACACGCCCGATTTTTCACCAACGGCCTCGGCCTTGGGACCACTGGCGCGACGCGGGTCGCGTACCTCCACGCACAGCGCGGTGCGGGTGATCCAGTGCGCGGACTCCTGCGCATTCGGCGCACGGGCAAAGTCGGCGGGCTCGGTTTGCGTTGTACTTTGGGCACTGGCAGACGAGGCCGATTGCGGACCAGTGGTAGATTGCAGTTTGCGTGCAGCTTCGGGTTGCGGGCTGCTGCCTGCCAGGTAGCTGTTGCCAGCCGACGCCTTGGTCGTGGCAGTAGCAGCGGCAGCCGCACGCGCTGCAGCACCCAGGGCCAGACCGGCGGTGCCCGGAGCAAATCCGGCGTCAGCTGGCGCATATTTGGCAGCTACGGTGCCATAACTTGGCAAGCTGCCCACCAGAACCGAGGGATCCTGTTCGAT